>DAAJ01000102.1:0-3268 GCA_001701115.1 Bacteroidales bacterium GP2 | reverse complement strand
ATTATCAGGCTTTTGTTGTATTAACACCCCAATTTTACACCCAGTTTAGGGAGTGAGATTGGGTGTTTTGTTTATGGACTTATAAATCGAGGCGAGGAGCTTCCTCTTTCAATAGTGTTTTTGTTGGCATGAAGCATCGCGAATGTCCGACAAAACACATCTTGCAAAAGCCATTGAAAAAGAAAACCCCAACATGGAGATCTCAGGGTTATAATTTGATGTAGTATCTATTTGGAAAAGGTTTCAGTCTTGATTGTCTTGTAGAACTATAAAGCAAATATCGCCAAAATGCTCTTTACCCACTTCTTCACCTTTAAGTATTGGAGGCATCGAAATCATACCTTTTGATTCCATAATATCAAGCAAATCCCACATAACTTCATGGTAAAAAATAATCTGACCCAATTGTTCAGTAGAAATGTTATGCTCAGTGCTCCATGAATGACAATAAGCCTTTACTGCTTCACTTAATTTGTTTGTAATACTTTTACAAAGGACATCGATTTTATCATTGTTGCCTACGCGCATTATCGGTATTAAAATTTTACCATCCTGATCCGTAAGACCCCAACCAACTATGGCATTTATAACTTCTTTATTTTCTATAGGGTTGCCCTGAGTTTTGTTCACTTCTTTTGCAAAAGCAATCAGCTTATTAGAGTGCAGCCAATATCCAAGGTCATCCGTCCAATTTTGGTGAATAGGTCCAAAGCCATTTGTTCCGATTTTTACATGGGAGCGAGGTTCATACATTGCCCAATATGCCCCTGACCAAGTACCGTGGTCTTCACAACTCATCGGTGAGGCTAATCTTTCATCATCCCAGATATAGGTGTCAAGCAGATAGGAGAATATAAGGCTATAGGTTTGTTTTGCATAGCCGGCTTGATCTAAATCTGTAATAAGTTGCCTTAATTCTGGCTGAATTATAGGGAAGATGCTATCAGTGAATTCTTTAGACTGCCGACGAATAGTTTGAGTTTCCGTTTTCCCGAAAATTGGCATTTTGGTTGTATATATACCGTTCTCATAAGAAAGCAGATCACCTACTTCCAGTAACCGTAATTGGCTTTTGTTATAGGAAATGGCGAGGGAATCAAGCTTTGTGGTATTACCCGGTTCCACAAAGGCACAGAGTATATCCCAATTATTGTCAGTAAGATACTGTGACGGGTGAAATCCCTGATAGGAACAAAAAGCAGATGTGTCGAACGATTTATATGGTCGCCCCACAACTGAATTATTTTCTTGACCTAACGCGGTGAAAGGCAAGAGGACAACACTTAAAACAAAGTAGGAAACTATGTTTCTTGCTTTGTCAAAAAGTGTTTCTGTAAGCACAGAAGTCTTACGAAGAATTAGATTATTCATTGTCTAACAATTTGTTTTTCTCCACTGACTCTATGGTGGGTTTACTATAAAAGAAACGTGAGCCAACTATGCCACGTCTTGAATGAAGGTCGTAGGAATAACCGTGAGAACAGATATGGAAATAGCAGCCCACGCTATATGCGTGAGAACCGCTGTGCCATTCGTGTTCTCTAATGAAAGTTTCCTACGTTTTCATTCACGAAATAAGCATAACGCTTCTTATTTTACCGAAATGTCTTGGAACGGACACACCATTCCAGATGCAAAGTTAATTAAAAAGTTGATACTTAGATATGCTTCATGATAAGATTTCCTGATAATAAGCGGCAAAGAGGAGAAAACCTAAATAAAATGCCTTCTTAATTCTTTGGTAATCAAGTTATGCCAATATGTCTTACAACCTAAAATTCTGTGCCGGACACTACATATGAGAGAATAGAATTTTAATGGGAAGCTTCCAAATGGCTTATCAATTCGTCAGCGGTCATTATTTCCATCTTGGAGAAAGCAGTAAGTTTCTTACCTAAATCCTTGAAGGATGCTCCGACATGGTAGATGGTATCGTCAATGATAAGGAATCGGTCATGCGCCCTACGGAATAACTTCACTTCAATTGGAGCATACTGGGCGTTATGACGTTCCAAATCCTGGCGCATAGCCCTGCTGATGGATGGTGTAAAGATAGTGGCTGATACTCCTGTGGTTCGCTTGTCAAGCTGACGCAATACTGAATCGTCGATATAATTATCAACCATGATTATACGGCTTTTGGCACTGCGTATAAGATCGCACATAAGGGTATAAGCATCGAATATCTGGCCGTCATAGATGATTCCTTCTTTAGGTGGCAGGGATGTCCGAACAAAGAAATCCATTCGACTACTTAACTCCTTTATCTGATTGTCATGTTCGGAAAGCCTATGATCAATCCGACTTTCCATATGTAATAACCGTTGGTTAATACTATACCCTTTAAGTAGATAATCTTTAAGCACCTTATTTGCCCAAGCTCGAAACTGAATACCTCGCTTAGATTTTACACGGTAACCTACAGAAATAATAACATCAAGATTATAATATTCAATATTACGAGTCACTGTACGGTTGCCCTCAATTTGAACTGTCGCAAAATTTGCGACAGTTGGAAGCCCATCAAGTTCTTCTTTCAAAGCATTGGAAATATGTTTGCCTATTGTTTTAACATCCCGGTCAAAAAGGGTGGCAATTTGTTGTCGATTTAGCCATACGGTTTCATTCTCCAGCCGAACTTCAAGCTTAATCGTTGAGTCCGGTTGGTAAAGTATTATTTCATTGTTTTGCGATGATGTGGCAAGGGGCATAGGTATAATCTCGTTCATAATGCAAATTTAACAAAAATATTTAGATTCCTGCAATAAGCATCAGATAATCAGCACAAACGGAGAGGCTGCCTAACTTCGATTGTTAGACAGCCTCTCTTCAATTTTATCCTTTTGCCAAATGTCCGGGATTTATAATAGGTCAGCTCAAATGTTTTTTTAGATTTAATTTGAACTTATATCTCTATAATGGCTCAAGCCTTTCTTCCGTAATATATAACGGGTTGTCAGATTCAAGCAACGCATTTGATGCCGAGCCATACCATCAACAGACCGAGTGCCACGGATGGAACGATGTAGCATATAAATTTCCACCATTCTCCTTTCTGGATCATAGCAAAGCTATCATGACTGAAAGATGAGAAAGTTGTGAAGCCTCCGCAGAATCCGGAAATAAGGAGGGCATTAACCAGCGGACTCATATCATGGCGAGTCCAGAGACCAACAAAAATACCGATGATAAAGCATCCGAGCACGTTGACCGCAAATGTACCGGCAGGATATTTATCGCCGAAAAGTTTCTTTCCGGCAACGCCGGT
>DAAJ01000093.1 GCA_001701115.1 Bacteroidales bacterium GP2 | reverse complement strand
CAAGAACTACGTCGCCGTACATCTGCACGAAACGGCGGTAGCTGTCCCATGCGAAACGGGGATTGCCGCTCTTTTCAGCGAGTGATGCAACAGTAGCGTCATTCATGCCGAGGTTGAGCACGGTATCCATCATGCCGGGCATAGATGCGCGGGCACCTGAACGAACTGATACGAGAAGGGGATTTGAAGGATCGTCAAATTTCTTGCCGGTGAGCTGCTCAACATGAGCTATAGCAGCTTCAACGTCTTTGCTGATTCGTTTTACAACTTCATCTTTGCCATACTGGGTGTACTCGGTGCACACTTCTGTGGTGATAGTGAAACCGGGAGGCACAGGCATGCCGAGAAGGTTCATCTCGGCGAGGTTAGCGCCTTTACCGCCAAGGAGATTGCGCATTGAGGCATTACCCTCTGCTTTGCCGTCTCCAAAGGTGTAGACTCTTTTCATTTTGTTAGGTATTAATTAATAAAAATTGAATTTTGATGTTTCAAGTTCTCTGCGCGCCCTGAAGGTTGAGGAGTGTCTTTCATGGCGGGGTGATGCAAATTTAGTTATTATATCTCAGTGGCGGAAATTATTTAAAAGAAATTAGTAAAGGTGCAACAGATTTTTCTTTTATTGAGTAGCTTTGCAGTGAATTTAAATTTTTGCAATACAAATATAGAAGGTAATGGCAAGAAAGAGAAAGGAGCTGCCTTTGATAGAAGGCGTTGAGATAACGGACGTTGCCGCAGAGGGCAATTCCATCGCGCGTGTCAATGACATGGTTGTGTTCGTGCCGTTTGGAGCGCCGGGCGACATAGCTGATGTGAAGATAGACCGCAAGAAAAAATCGTATGCAGAGGGTCACATTGAAAAGATTGTTGAGCCCTCCCCAATAAGGATTGAGCCGCGATGCTCGCATTTCACTGTGTGCGGCGGTTGCCGCTGGCAGCACCTGCCTTATGATTTCCAGCTAAAATGCAAGCAGAAGCAGGTCACTGATGCGTTGGAGCGCATAGCCAAAGTGCCTTTGCCTGAAATCAGCCCGATTATAGGAGCTGAACCGGTGTGGGAGTACCGCAACAAAATGGAGTACACTTTTTCCAATAAATGCTGGCTTACTTTCGAGCAGCTCAGGAGCGGCGAGGAGTTTCCTGACCGTGATGCAGCCGGGTTCCATATTCCGGGAGCATTTGACAAGGTGCTTGACATTGACCGTTGCTACCTCCAGGATGATTTTTCCAACAGGTTGCGTAAATTCGTGAAGAAATTCGGCAAAGAGCATGGATACAGTTTCTATGACCTGAAGGAGCAGCATGGGTTCCTGCGCACCATGATGGTACGCATCGCTTCAACAGGTCAGATAATGGCACTTCTTGCATTCGGCGAGGATGACCCGGTGAAAATCAACGAACTTATGACAGCTGTTAAAGAGGAGTTCCCCCAAATAACCTCACTGCTGTATGTAGTTAATACGAAGTTGAACGACACTTTTGGCGACCTTCCGGTTGTCACTTTCCATGGACTGCCATATATAGAAGAGGAGATGGAGGGGCTTAAATTCCGTGTGGGTCCGAAATCATTTTACCAGACAAATTCCAAACAGGCGCACAGGCTTTACCAAGTTGCAAGGGAATTTGCCGGATTGACCGGTGAGGAGTTTGTGTATGACCTATACACCGGAACCGGTACGATAGCCAATTTTGTTGCACGCGATGCAAAGCATGTAATAGGCATCGAATATGTTGCCGACGCTATTGAGGACGCTAAGCTCAATTCAAGGGTTAACGGTATTGAAAACACTGAGTTTTACGCCGGGGACATGAAAGATGTCCTTACGTCGGATTTCATTGCTGAGCACGGGCGTCCCGATGTAATGATTGTTGACCCGCCGCGTGCCGGAATGCATGGCGATGTGGTAGATGTTATTCTTGACGCGGAGCCTCGCCGCATAGTTTATGTGAGCTGCAACCCCGCTACCCAGGCTCGTGACCTCGCTCTGCTTGACAGCAAATATTCTGTGACGGCGGTGCGTCCTGTGGATATGTTCCCTCACACCCATCACGTTGAAAATGTTGTGTGCCTTGACCTCAAACAATAACTGGTAATAAAGCGTTATATCCATAAGTTGATGTGTTTACTGGCAATGTGTCAGCTTAAGCGCGTTATCCTCAGTTAATTCATTTCACATTCATGCTTGAACGCAATGTCTAAATCATCTTTTTTGTCACGTCTGTCCCCAGCAGTACGTATTGTTGTATTATTAGCAGTGCTGGCACTTGTTGTCCTGCTGTTGTATTTTATTTTCCGCCCAGGCAAAGACGTCGTGGTGGAGGAATCGCCTATAGTCGCTGTCGAGCCAGTGGAGGTAAGGGATGTGGATATTTACGGTGAGTATGTAGGAAGGATAAACGCCCAGCAGTTTGTTGAGGTACGTGCCCGGGTAGAGGGCTATCTCCAGAAAATGCTTTTCAAGGAGGGGTCTTATGTAAAGAAGGGGCAGACCTTATTTATAATCGACCCTACCATATATGCGGCACGCGTAACCAAGGCTACGGCACAGCTGAATAAGGCTAAGGCTATCGCGGTAAAAGCGAAGCGCGACCTTGACCGCATCCGTCCGCTTTACGAGGCAAATGCTGCAAGCCAGCTTGACCTTGACAATGCGGTTGCCGCATACGAAGGGGCTGTTGCCGATGTTGCAGTGTGTGAGGCAGACCTTACACAGGCGCAGCTGACACTTGGCTATACCACAGTAAAAGCCCCCATAAGCGGTTATATATCTGAGAAAACAGCTGACATCGGCACTCTTGTAGGGCCTTCGGCGCAATCGCTTCTTGCTGCAGTGGTAAAAACCGACACTGTAAGTGTTGATTTCAGCATGACCGGACTTGACTATCTCCGGAGCAAGTCGCGCAATGTGACTATTGGTGAAAATGATGCGGAGCGAAACTGGGAGTCAACCGTTACCATTACTCTTGCCGATGGCAAGGAGTATCCTTTCAAAGGGCGTGTTGATTTCGCAGACCCTCAGGTCGACCCGAAAACAGGTACATTCAGCGTTCATGCGGAGATGCCTAATCCGGACAGGATATTGCTTCCCGGCGAATTTACCAAGGTGCGCCTTCTGATGGATGTGCGTGACAGTGCTGTCGTGGTTCCCCAAAAAGCCCTTACAGTGGACAAGGGCGCAGCTTTTATTTTTGTGGTGCGTCCGGACAGCGTTGTTGAGAAACGTTTTGTGGAGACCGGTCCGGAAATTGGAAACGAAGTGCTGGTAGAACGAGGACTTGCCGGAGGAGAAAGCATTGTGACAGAGGGATTCCATAAATTGCGTCATGGAATAAGGGTAAAGCCTGAGTTGGAAAAGTCTGAAGAAAAGAAATAACCGGCACGACTATGAAGAAGAATTTTTTCCTGGACCATCCGGTATTTTCCATAGTCATTTCGATAGTTATCCTTATAATAGGAACTATCGGGTTGCTTATGCTGCCGGTAGACCAGTATCCGGACATCGTTCCTCCGGTCGTGCGCGTGTCCGCCTCATATCCGGGAGCTGATGCACTGACTGTAACGCAGGCAGTTGCAACTCCTATAGAGCAGGAGCTCAACGGCACTCCTGGCATGATTTATATGCAGAGCTCAAGCTCAAATTCCGGAGGTTTTTCCGCGACTGTAACATTTGATATTGGCACAGATCCTGAGCTCGCCGCGGTGGACATACAAAACCGAATCAAAAAAGCAGAATCGCGCCTTCCTGCAGAAGTTATCAAAAACGGCATATCGGTTGAAAAGGAGACTGCGAGCAAGTTGATGACAGTGACAGTGCTGTCCTCCGACCCTAAATACAATGAGATTTACCTCAGCAACTATGCGACCCTGAATATTATCGATATGTTGCGCCGTATTCCCGGAGTAGGGTCTATCAGAAACGTAGGTGGCAGATATTATGCCATGCAGATATGGGTGCAGCCGGATAAGCTGGCGGATCTGGGGCTTACAGTGAGCGACTTGCAGAAAGCATTGCAGGACCAGAACCGTGAGAGTGCCGCTGGTGTGCTCGGGCAGGCGCCGATGGAAGGTATTGACCTGACTGTGCCTATCACAGCACAGGGGCGTCTGTCATCTGTCGCGGAATTTGAAGATATAGTGGTGCGTACTGACGGTGACGGCTCACTGATACGTCTTAGGGATGTTGCACGCATTTCCCTTGAAGCGTCAAGCTATGCTACCGAAAGCGGCATCAACGGCGGTAATGCTGCAGTGCTTGAGATAACCATGCTCCCAGGCTCAAACGCTATGGATGTTGCAGAAGCTGTGAAAAAGCAGATGGAGGAGATAAGCAAAAGTTTCCCGGAAGGTATCTCATACGAGATTCCGTTTGACATGACTACTTACATCTCGGAGTCCATCCATCATGTTTATCGCACCCTGTTTGAAGCCCTTGTGCTTGTGATTCTTGTGGTATTCCTCTCGTTGCAGAACTGGCGTGCCACAATCATTCCGGTAGTGGCGGTGCCTATTTCGCTTGTGGGTACATTCGGAGTCATGCTTATCTTCGGCTTTTCGCTCAATATGTTGACTTTGTTAGGGCTTATCCTTGCAATCGGCATTGTTGTGGATGATGCTATTGTTGTGGTGGAGAGCGTTGACCATATAATGAAGGAGGAGGGGTTGTCGCCATACGAGGCTACCAAGAAAGCAATGAGCGGGCTTGGCAGTGCATTGATAGCTATGTCGCTTGTGCTCTGTGCGGTCTTTGTTCCTGTAAGTTTTCTCCCCGGCATTACAGGTCAGCTTTACAGGCAATTCACAATAACAATTGCTGTGTCTGTAATCCTCTCAACTATTGTTGCGCTTACTCTTTCACCGGTAATGTGCTCCATGTTGCTCCGTCCTGAAAAAGGTGAGAAAAACCGTTTCTTCAAGGCGATCAACAACGCGCTTGAGAAAGGCAACAACTTTTTTTGCAGGATGGTGCGCAAGGCATTGTCTGTGCCCAAGAGGATGATTGCGGCATACGGTCTGATATTGGTTGCAATATGGCTGCCTCCATCAAGGAGTTTATATCGC
>DAAJ01000081.1 GCA_001701115.1 Bacteroidales bacterium GP2 | reverse complement strand
TCCCGATTACGGGTTCCGCGGCTTCGCTGCGTTTATGCCTGTGCAATTCTTTGCTTTTTTTATATTTGCGGCAAATGTATTTTTATATACTTTTGTGCTTTGATACGCAGTGCGTTGAATTACCAATAATTATCATATAATGAAAAAATCAGTGATTTTAGCGGGAGTTCTCTCCCTCGCTGCCGCAGCATCTGCTGCGGATTCACCTTTGTGGATGCGCCACTCGGCAATTTCACCCGATGGCAAGACTATTGCTTTCTGTTATCAAGGTGATATTTTCACAGTGCCCGTTTCCGGAGGCACTGCAACACAATTGACAACAAACCCGGCATACGATTCAAGACCGGTATGGAGCCCTGATGGTGCTTCGATTGCTTTTGCTTCTGACCGTGAAGGCAGCCTTGACGTGTATATAATGTCTGCACAAGGGGGTACTCCCAAGCGCCTTACAACAAATTCTGGCTCTGAAACACCTCTTGCGTTCCGGGACAATGGCACTATTTTGTTCCAGGCAAGCGAAATGCCTTCAGCTGGAGATATCCAGTTCCCATCCTCACAATTTCCGCAGGTCTATTCTGTGAGTGTTAACGGTGGACGTCCGCAGATGTTTACCTCAATAGCAATGGACCAAATTTCTGTTAACCCTACCACCGGAAAGATTCTTTATACTGACAAGAAAGGCTATGAGGATCCCTGGCGCAAACATCACACTTCCTCTATTGCACGCGATATATGGATGTCAAATGCCGACGGAAAGACAGGTTTCAAAAAACTTACTGATTTCGCCGGTGAGAACCGTAATGCTGTTTGGGCTCCTGACGGTAAATCATATTACTACCTCAGCGAAAAGGATGGCAGTTTCAATGTCTATAAATCTGCTCCCGGGGCGCAGCCAGTGCGTCTTACCCAGCATACAACACATCCCGTCCGTTTCCTTTCAATTGCAAAGGACGGCAAGATGGCATATTCGTACAATGGCGAGCTCTATACCCTCACCGACGGCGGTCAGCCTTCAAAAGTGAATGTGAAAATTGTCAAGGACAACCTTGAAAAAGGACTCCAGCCACAGACCCGCACAAGTGGCGCAAGCGATATTGCCGTATCTCCGAGCGGCAAAGAGGTCGCTTTTATCCACCACGGCGATGTGTATGTAACCTCTATAGAATATAACACCACCAAACGCATCACCGATACTCCACAGCAGGAGCGAAATATCGATTTCAGCCCGGATGGGCGGTCACTTGTTTACTCTGCGGAGCGCGGCAATACATGGGGCATTTACGAAAGCAAGATTGTGCGTCCCGAGGACAAACTTTTCACATACGCTACAGAGATAGCCGAAACTCCTTTGGTTGTAAGCGATGAAACATCGTTCCAGCCTGCATACTCTCCTGACGGGAAAGAGGTGGCTTACCTCGCCAACAGGACAGAACTCAAGGTCATCAACCTTGACACCAAGAAAATCCGCACTGTGCTACCCGCTAAGTATAATTACTCATATTCCGATGGTGATGTGACATATCGCTGGAGCCCTGACAGCAAATGGTTCCTTGCTGATTTCATTGGTGACGGAGGTTGGAACAACAAGGATATAGTACTTGTCAAGGCTGACGGCAGCGGTGAAATGACCAATCTCACAGAGAGCGGTTACAATGACGGAAATGCTAAATGGGTTCTTGGCGGCAAAGCCATGATATGGGCGAGTGACCGTGCCGGTTACAGGAGCCACGGCAGCTGGGGTGCTGAGGAAGATACCTATATAATGTTCTTCGACCCTGAGGCTTGGGACAGGTTCCAGCTCAACAAAGAGGATCTTGAGCTCCTTGAAGAGAAAGAGAAAGCTGAAAAGGAGAAAAAAGACAAAGAAGAGAAAGCCGATAAGCCCGGCGACAAAAAGAAAGATTCCAAAGACGCTAAAAAAGATGCCAAAAAGGACGCTCCTGTCAAAGACCTTAAATTTGACCTCGACGGACGTCAGGACAGGATTGCGCGCCTGACAGTGAATTCATCCCGCATGGGCGATGCTGTCCTTTCTCCAAAAGGCGACAAGCTGTATTACCTTGCTGCATTTGAAGGAGGTTACAATCTCTGGGAGCATGACCTCCTGAAGAACACAACCAAAATCCTTATCAATGGAGTGAATGGTTACATGAATCCCGGCAAGGATGGAGAAAAAGTTTATGTTGTGTCACGCGGCAATCTCAACGAGGTTAGCTTCAAGGATGCGAAAATCAAACCTATTCCTTTCAAGGCAGAGTTCAACTGGCGTCCCGCGCAGGAGCGTGAATATATTTTCAACCACGCATGGCGCCAGGTGCAGGACAAATTCTATGATCCCGCTATCCACGGAATCGATTGGAAAGCTTACCATGATGATTATGCGCGCTTCCTGCCGCACATCACAAACAATTATGACTTTGCTGAAATGCTTGGTGAAATGCTTGGCGAGCTTAACGGTTCCCACACCGGCGCACGTTACTATGCCTATAATTCCGCACCAGGCGTTGCTGTTCTCGGCGCATTCTACGATCCCGCATACAAAGGTGACGGTCTGAAAGTGCAGGAGGTGATTGCCGGAGGACCGCTTACCAAGGCTGATTCAAAAATCACCGAAGGTGCAATAATTGAATCTATCGACGGGCAGCCCATTAAGGCTGGTGAAGATTATTATCCGCTCCTTTCCGGCAAGGCTGGACAGAAAGTTGTGCTTAGCGGAAAAACAAAAGGCGGCAAGGCTTTCGAGCAGACTGTGACTCCGATAAGCTCCGGTGCACAGAGCAATCTCCTTTACAAGAGGTGGATTGACAACAACCGTGAGAAAGTCGAAAAAATGAGCGATGGCAAAGTCGGATATATCCACATCAAGGGAATGGATAGCCCGAGTTTCCGCAAAACCTACTCTGACCTTCTCGGGCGTTACCGCAATTACGATGCAGTAATTATCGATACACGCCATAACGGTGGCGGATGGCTCCATGAAGACCTTGCAATCCTTTTGAGCGGCAAGGAATTTGCACGCTTCACTCCTCGCGGGCAGTATGTTGGCAGTGACCCGTTCAACCGGTGGTTCAAGCCCTCATGTGTGCTCGTTTGCGAGGATAACTATTCAAATGCCCATGGATTCCCCTGGACATACCAGACCCTCGGGCTTGGCAAACTCATCGGTGCTCCGGTTCCCGGCACAATGACAGCTGTATGGTGGGAAAGCCAGATAGACCCGAGCATTGTGTTTGGCATTCCTCAGGTTGGTTGCGAGGACATGGACGGCAATTATCTTGAAAACCTTGAGCTCAAACCCGATATTGAAGTGTATAATACTCCCGCGCAGGTTCTTGCCGGAGAGGACGCTCAGCTTGAAGCGGCTGTAAAAGAGATGCTCAAGTCAATACAGAAAAAGTAAAGGCTTTTAAATCCTGAAAATAAAGCGGGGTGCTCCGGAGATGCTGTATGAGTTGCAGGAAACCGGCAGGCACCCCGCATTATAATATCCCATTATGAGAATTTCCTGGAAAGGGCATATTTCGATGTTCAGTGCCAATGTGATGTGGGGGCTCATGTCGCCTCTGGCAAAATTTGTGCTGGTAAGCGGTGTGGTAACTCCGATTGTACTCACAAATATGCGTATTTGCGGCGCGATGATTCTGTTTTGGATTGGTTCATTGTTCCAGAAGCAAGAGCATGTGCCTCCCAGCGACCTCCTTAGGCTGTTCGGCGCGGCACTTCTGGCAATTGTGTTCAACCAAGGCAGCTTCATATTCGGAGTAGGGTTGACATCACCGGCAGATGCATCGATTATCACCACGAGCATGCCTCTTTGGGCTATGATTTTCGCCGCCTTTATCCTGAAAGAGCCGATTACCCTTAAAAAAGTGCTCGGCATTGCCGCAGGGGCAGCGGGAGCATTGCTGCTTATTTTTGGAAACGGAAGGATTTCCGGTGCCGCAGGCGGAAATCCCGTTTTAGGTGATTTCCTTGTCATGTGTGCCCAGTTCAGTTATGCGCTATATCTGGTGGTGTATAAAAAATTTGTGAGCAAATACTCCCTTTTCACTATAATGAAATGGATGTTCACCTTTGCAGCACTTTGTGCGCTTCCCTTTGCCATCGGTGACCTCCGGCATATGCAATGGGCACATTTTACGCCAGACATGGTTGCAGCAATCGCTTTTATTGTAGTATGCGCCACTTTTCTTTCCTATATACTCATTCTTGTCGGACAGAAAGACCTGCGACCGACAGTTGCAGGAATGTACAATTATGTGCAGCCGATTGTGGCGTGCATTGTAGCAGTGTGGTGGGGCATGGATACTTTCAATGCGGTCAAAGGCTTTGCGGTGCTCCTCATTTTCAGCGGAGTTTACTTAGTGACTACAAGCAAGAGCCGCGCCGACCTCCTCAAATCCACCGATTGATTGCATAGTCGCCGCCTCGGGATAATGCACACTGTATATTTAGCTCTTCGTTGAGCGCTCTATTGGTGGCATATTCAGTGCCCCGTTAATTACAAATACTTCATCGATGAATTAAAAAAATATATGATTTAATAATATTAAGATTTTCTTTGGCAGAGTGAGAAAAAGGAGTAACTTTGTGCCACGTTTTGGTTCGCTTAACCGCGATTAAAAGGGAATCCGGTGAAAATCCGGGACAGACCCGCTACTGTAATTCCTTTAAAATCATCGGCTTAGAGCCACTGTCATTACGGATGATGGGAAGGCGCCGATGAAACAGGATAAGTCAGGAGACCTGCCGGACGCATCTGTTTCAACAATCTCGTGGATTAGATTTTGAAGTGAGGAGAACAATCATTGACATAGGACCCTTTTTGTCGGGGTACATAACCCATCTCTTTTACGGGATACCTGACTACTGCTACCGCATAATGCGGCGGTGGTTTTGCTGTATCCTGACTTTTGGCGCCTCTGTCGCTCCGGTCTTTAATCTTTTCCACCTTAAAACTTCATTATCACTCTATGAAATGTGCAAGGTGCGAAAAGGAATTCCTGTTTGAGTTCCTTAGTGTTCAACAATGGCTGCTACAGTCTAAGCTCGACAACAGGCAGCTCTCGTTCTTAATCTACAATTACGGAGGTCCACTCTGCCCCGATTGTGAAGATGACCTGAAAAGCAGTTTCTATCTTTCAGGCACAAATCCTTAT
>DAAJ01000019.1 GCA_001701115.1 Bacteroidales bacterium GP2 | reverse complement strand
TTTTTTAGAAACGATATGTTTCCATGTGCTGAATATCAGGAGATTTATTCTTACCTTTGCATCAATTAGGCTATATTGTTTATGTATAAGATTATCCGAATAGTTTTGGCGTTGCTATGTTTTGTCGCCATTACGCTTTTATTCCTTGATTTTACTGGTACTGCAGCATCTTTATGGGGATGGCTTGCCAAGTTGCAATTTATTCCGGCTGTTCTCAGCTTAAATATTGTGGCTTTGGTGGTTATCGCACTTCTGACTGTAGTTTTCGGTCGAATCTATTGTTCAGTTATCTGCCCGTTGGGAGTGATGCAGGATTGTATAAACTGGCTCCGTGGCAAAATCGGTTCCAAGAAGTCAAGAAAGAACCGCTTCTCATTCAAGCCGGCTCTCACTCCTGTTCGTATCATCGTGCTTGCGGCATTTGTCGTTGCTGTTGGATGTGGGTTTATGAGCATTGCGGCTCTCATAGAACCTTACAGTGAGTTTGGCAGAATTGTCAGTACATTCCTTGCTCCTGTTTATGACTGGGGCAATAACCTTCTTGCCGCCGAGGCGGAGCAGCAAGGCAGCTATCTTTTCTATCAGGTTTCTCCCAAAGCGTTTATGCTTCCTGCTGTAATTCTTGCCGGCGTTACATTTATTATCGTGGGAGCCTTTGCATGGTTTGATGGTCGCGGATACTGCAATAAGATTTGTCCTGTAGGCACTATTCTCGGCTATTTGAGCCAGGTTTCAATTCTTAAACCTGTGATAAATACTTCGCTGTGCAATGGTTGCCGAAAATGTGAGCGTAATTGCAAAGCAAGTTGCATTGATGCGAAGAATCACAAAATTGACTATACAAGGTGTGTCGCTTGCATGGATTGCATAAACAATTGCAGCACAGGCGCGATACAATACACTGTGCGGCGCAGGCATACTGAAAACGTTGAGCCTGATGGCTCACGCCGTACTTTCATTGCTACCGGGCTTGTTTTTGCCGGAGCTCTTGCAAGCAAAGCCGAAGACAAGCTAACTGATGGTGGAATGGCTGTCATAATACCGAAGCAGAAGCCGCAGCGAAGTTCCCGTATCGTTCCACCCGGAGCGGTGAGTGTGCGCAATCTTGAGCGTCACTGCACCTCCTGCCAGTTGTGCATCAGCGAATGTCCCAATGGAGTCCTTCGCCCGTCAATGTCTATGTCTACTTTCATGCAGCCGGAAGTGAGCTACGAGCACGGGTACTGCCGTCCTGAATGCACAAGATGCTCTGAGGTTTGCCCTGCAGGCGCGATTATTGCTATTGACAAAGCTGAGAAGGCTGTCACTCAGGTGGGTCATGCCGTCGTAGACACAAATTTGTGCTTATCTGCAAAAGGGGAGGAGAAATGTGGAAAATGTTCCCGCACCTGTCCTGCAGAAGCTATAGTCATGGTAAACGTTGAGGAGGGTAATGAAGAATCTCCTCTGATGCCTGTTGTCAATGAAAGCCTTTGCATAGGTTGCGGGGCATGTGAGAATCTTTGCCCTGTCAATCCGCTAAGTGCTATCCATGTTGAAGGACATAGTGTTCACCGTAAAATTTAAATGTGATGAAAAAGAAATCCAATAATATAGACCGTCGCAGTTTTCTGAAATTTGTCGGTGCAGGCACTGCTTTGGCGGTAGCGGGATGTGCCGGGTCAAGAAAAGAAGAAAGCGCTGGAGCCGTTTCATCTGGAACTGGTGCCGGGGAAGGGGAGATGACATATCGCACAAATCCCAAGACCGCCGAAAAAGTGTCAATTCTGGGTTATGGATGTATGAGGCTCCCAACTATTCCTGGTACAAAACCTGGTGAGGTTGCGGAGATAGACCAGGAAACGGTTAACGAACTTGTTGATTATGCTCTTGAACATGGTGTAAATTACTTTGACACATCCCCCGCGTATTGTCAGGGCAGAAGTGAGGGAGCAATGGGTATTGCGCTTAGCCGGCATCCACGTGACAGTTATTATATTGCTACAAAGTTAAGTAACTTTGCGCCGCAGACATGGTCGCGTGAAAAGTCTATTGAAATGTACCGCAACTCCCTGAAAGAACTGAAAACGGATTATATAGACTATATGCTTCTCCATGCTATTGGCATGGGTGGCATGGAGCAGTACAATGGAAGGTATGTCGACAATGGAATACTTGATTTCCTTGCTGCTGAGCGTGAAGCCGGCAGGATAAAGAATCTCGGATTCTCTTATCATGGAGATGTGGAGGTGTTCGATTATCTTTTGTCGCTTCACGACAAGTATAAATGGGATTTTGTACAAATCCAGCTCAATTATGTTGACTGGCTGCACGCAAAAGAAGTGAATCCTCGTAATACCGATGCGGAATACCTGTATAATGAACTGAAGAAGCGCAATATTCCGGCAGTGATAATGGAGCCTCTTCTTGGAGGAAGGCTGGCTTCCGTTAACAACCATATTGCGGCATCAATGAAGCAGCGCCGTCCTGACGACAGCATCGCATCATGGGCGTTCCGTTTTGCAGGTTCTCCCGACGGGGTGCTTACTGTCCTTAGCGGCATGACATATATGGATCATCTTAAGGACAATTTGCGTACATATTCGCCTTTACAGCCTTTGGATGACAATGAATTGGATTTCCTTGAGAAAACAGCACAGGAGATACTTTCATATCCTACAGTTGCGTGCAACGACTGCAAGTATTGCATGCCTTGTCCTTATGGGCTTGATATACCTGGCATTTTGACGCATTATAATAAGTGTGTAAATGAGGGCAATGTGCCTTCCGGCAAAAATGACCCGAAATATGCCCAGGCAAAGCGCGCTTTCCTTGTTGGTTATGACCGCGCTGTGCCTAAACTGCGTCAGGCAAACCATTGCATCGCTTGTGGAAAATGTAAAATCCACTGTCCTCAGGGCATTGATATTCCTGCTCAAATGGCACGCATAGACGCTTTTGTGGAAAAACTCAAGCAAGATACTCTCGCATGACGCAAGCTGCGGAGATTCTTGTATCCGGAAATTATTCTTTGGTAATTCTCACCCCGGAAGGTAAGTCGTATGCTTTCCGGGGCAGGGGAGTTTCCGATTTGTATTCGGTATATAAACAATCTCCCGAAATTCTCACAGGAAGCAGCATTGCAGATAAAGTAATTGGTTACGGTGCGGCTCTGCTTATGGTTGCCGGCAAAGTTGAGTCGGTTTATTCTCCTGTCATAAGCCGGGATGCAGCATCGCTTTTTGAAAAATATAATGTGGACTATGCTGCTGACAAGATTGTGGACCATATAATTAATCGAAGTGGCACAGGGCGTTGTCCCCTTGAATCGCGGCTGATTCCTTTAAAAGACTTTCCCTTGAAGGCGCAACTTCAGGAAATAGATACTTTTGTTACAAACTTATGGCTAAACAAAAGTTAAATATCGATTGCACACGTATTAATAGTATGTGCATGATGTGTCGCTGTATCCTGTAAATCAGTTGATTAATGATGTAGCCTACCAGTTGGTGTCGAAAGGTTAAATTTTGGATTAGGAATTATACAAATAATCACATTAGTTAACAGTTAGGTTCCGGTCTCTTTCAATTTGCAACTATTTTATCATTTTTAGTTACATTTTTATCGCATTAATACTTGTTAGCTGAAATCGCATTAACAATTAATTACATTTCATAGGTTTTCATTACTGTCTTATAGCATTTTAAGTGAAATTTAACTCCCTGATTTTTATTAATTTTGTAGTGCAAATAAGTAATTATGACACTACGCAAATTTATAATGCCTCTGGCAATAGCAGTTGTTGCAGGATGTGGATTTCCCGCTTCCGCATCTGAAAGGGAAAATGAAACATCCTCAGCTGACATACTCGACATCACCGGTTACAATGCTGAAGATGTGATTATGCCCTCTCTTGAGGAGATGCTCGGAGAGCCTATTGATGATTTTGCGGATGTGAATGATTTTACCGCTCTTCTTGAAGAGATGGTTGATTTTTCAAAAACATTTATCGGTACCCGTTACAGGCTTGGCGCAACTGGTCCAAAAGCATTTGACTGCTCTGGATTCACAGGTTATGTTTTCCGCCAGTTTGGCATTGATTTGCAGAGGGATTCACGCTCTCAGGGCACACAAGGCACACGAGTGAATATCAATGATGCTCAGCCGGGTGATCTTATTTTCTTCTCTGGACGTAGGGCTGGCAAGTCAATCGGTCATGTTGGCATAGTAATTGAGTCCGCAGATGAAAACGGGAGTGTTAAATTCATCCATGCATCCACTTCCAAAGGTGTCAGGATTGACAGGTATCCTCAGGAGCCTTACTATGCAAAGCGCTTTGTAGGCATTCGTCGAATTGTTGGCGAGCCTGGTGCTGAGATTGCTTCAAGCTGGAAATGATTCAAGTATGACATATTTATCAAGGTGCGCTTACGGGCGCACCTTTTTTA
>DAAJ01000113.1 GCA_001701115.1 Bacteroidales bacterium GP2 | reverse complement strand
TCACCTCGACACTGCCAGTGTCGCGCTCTAGCCAGATGAGCTAATACCCCCTTGGTTGCTGCAAAGGTAGGAATTTGTTTTTAATATGCAAAAAAACATATCCATATATGCCACAGTCTGAAAGAAGAGCTATCTTTGCAAAATTATGAAGAAAAGAGAAAAAGATATATATAAAGTTACCCTCATCGGCAGTCTTGTCAACGCAATCCTTATAGTGCTCAAATTCATTGCCGGCTTTGTCGGGCGCAGCTCTGCCATGGTTGCCGATGCTGTCCACTCACTTTCTGATTTCGTTACAGATGTTATTGTGCTCGCATTCGTAAAAATTGCGGCAAAGCCTCGTGACAAAAGCCATGATTATGGTCATGGCAAATTCGAGACACTTGCCACCATGATTATTGGTGTGATTCTAATGGGAGCGGGCGTAGCCTTGTGCGTGAATGGAGTGCAGTTGGTTATCAGGAGCCTGCATGGCGAGGCTCTCCCCCGACCGACAATGATTGCATTGATTGTTGCCGTAGCATCAATCTTGTCAAAAGAATGGTTATACCGTTTCACGTTAGCAAAGGGCAAAAGCCTCAATTCACCTGCGGTTGTGGCTAATGCGTGGCATCATCGAAGCGACGCAATATCTTCAGGCGGCACACTCATAGGCATTGCGGGTGCAATGTTTTTAGGTGACCGCTGGCGCATACTCGACCCGATTGCTGCAATTGTAGTGAGCTTCTTTATTGTTAAGAGCGGATACGATATTGTAAAACCGGCAGTTGAGGAACTTCTGGAGCGCTCCCTCCCCGAGGAGCAGGAAAAGGAGATTGAGCGCCTTGTGCTTGGCGTTAAAGGAATAGACACAATACATAAGTTGCGAACCCGCAGGATTGGCAACACAATCGCTATTGATTTGCACGCCCAAATGCCGGGAAATATTTCCTTAGAGGAAGCGCATAATTATGCATCTGATGCAGAAAGGGCTATACACCAACGATTTGGCAAGGATTGCTTCATCAATATCCACATGGAGCCTACACACGAAGCCAGGCAGTCCTGACGGGGTTTGCCTCAGGCATTCTGCAACGGGGTCATGTGGTAGCCCAAAGCATTCAACTCCATAGCCATGCCGGCAAGATACAGTTGATGAAGTGCTGCGATATAGCAACCAAGCGCCGCTTCTGTTCCTGCTTCAACATGCTCATGGTTCAATATGCTGAATACCCTTGATGCACATTCTGCAACGAGTTCGGTTATCTTTTCTGCCTCCTCGCCCTGGTATGAAAGCACATCTGTGACAATGGCTTCATCCATATTGTCATAGCCTTTCATATCGCGTAGGCTCTGGTATATGTCTTTCTTCGTGGAATATTTCTCCCAGTCCGTATCCCAATAGAATGCCATCGCCATACCTATCAGCATCATCCACCCCAGCGACACGACGGGATAGTCCTGAAATTCTTTCGCACCGTCAGGAAGATATGCACGCGCTATCTCGCCCCAGCGCTCTTCAACATCCGGGCATTCCGGCACATGGGAGTCAAGAGCCTCTTTTTTCTGGAGGAACTCTATAAGGTCTTTCCTCACTTTTTCTTCAAACTTCTCTACTAATTCTTTTGTGGCATTGTTCTCCATATCTATTGCTTTTATTGTTTCCTACATATCTAACGCGTTGAACCCGGCGATGGTTGAACACACCAACTTCCTATTATAAGATAGAAAGGTGCCCCGAAGCAATCTTCAGGGCACCTTAAAGTATTTATAAAGTCTTGATTACTCTAATTAAAGCTGGGGACCAGCTGCAACAAGAGCCTTACCTGCGGGGTTGTTCTCAAATTTCTTGAAGTTGTTGATGAACATTTCTGCGAGCTTGGTAGCCTTTGCTGTCCACTCTTCGGGGTTAGCATAGGTGTCGCGGGGATCAAGGATTTTGGGATCAACACCGGGGAGTTCGGTGGGGATAGTGAAATCAAAGATGGGAAGCTGCTTGGTGGGAGCGTTGAGGATTGCGCCGTCAAGGATAGCGTCGATGATGCCACGGGTATCTTTGATAGAGATACGCTTGCCTGTTCCGTTCCAGCCAGTGTTCACGAGATATGCCTTAGCACCGCTCTTTTCCATACGTTTAACGAGTTCTTCAGCATATTTGGTGGGGTGGAGTGAAAGGAATGCTGCTCCGAAGCAAGCTGAGAAAGTGGGAGTGGGCTCTGTGATGCCACGCTCTGTACCAGCGAGCTTTGAGGTGAATCCGCTCAGGAAGTAGTACTTGGTCTGATCCGGAGTAAGGATTGACACGGGAGGAAGAACACCGAATGCGTCAGCGCTGAGGAAGATAACGTTTTTAGCAGCAGGTCCACGGCTGGGCTTAACGATATTCTTGATGTGGTCGATAGGATAGCTTACGCGGGTATTTTCGGTAACGCTCTTGTCGCTGAAATCGATTTTGCCGTTTTCGTCAACAGTTACGTTTTCGAGAAGTGCATCACGAGTGATAGCGTTGTAGATATCGGGCTCGCTCTCTTTGTCGAGGTTGATAACCTTAGCATAGCAACCGCCTTCGTAGTTGAACACGCCGTTGTCATCCCAACCGTGTTCGTCATCACCGATAAGGAGACGTTTCGGGTCAGTAGAAAGGGTGGTTTTACCTGTGCCTGAAAGACCGAAGAAGATAGCTGTGTTTTCACCTTCCATATCGGTGTTTGCAGAGCAGTGCATTGAAGCGATGCCGCGCTGGGGGTTGTAGTAGTTCATGATAGAGAACATGCCTTTCTTCATCTCGCCGCCATACCAGGTGTTGATGATGAGCTGCATGCGCTCTGTGAGGTTGAATGCTACGCAAGTCTCAGAGTTGATGCCGAGTTCTTTCCAGTTTTCAACTTTTGCCTTTGATGCGTTGAGCACAACGAAGTCGGGCTTGAAGTCCTTGAGTTCCTCCTCGGTGGGACGGATAAACATGTTGGTAACGAAGTGTGCCTGCCATGCAACTTCCATTACGAAACGAACAGCAAGACGGGTGTCAGGGTTTGTTCCGCAGAATGCATCAACAACATAAAGGGTCTTGTCGCTGAGCTCCTTGTCTGCGATAGCCTTGAGGGCATCCCAGGTAGCGGGAGTGATAGGCTTGTTATCGTTCTTATATTCGTCAGTTGTCCACCAGATAGTGTCCTTAGAGGTATCGTCTTTAACAAAGAACTTGTCTTTGGGTGAGCGACCGGTGTAAACGCCAGTCATAACGTTTACTGCGCCGAGCTCGGTGTTCTGACCTTTTTCGTAGCCGGTGAGCTCAGTGTTGGTCTCGTCAATGAAGAGCTGATCCCAGCTGGGATTGTGAATCACCTTAGCGCCGGTGATTCCGTACTGAGATAAATCGATAGTACTCATTGTTGTATAAACTTGAAAATATAAATGGTTAAATAATTAATGTGTCTAACTCTCGGATAAGCAGGCGTTGCGGCAGGTCCGCAGTACTCTTCTTAACCAAATGCAAAGGTAAAAACTTTTTTACGGGTATGCGCATCTAAATAAAGAAATTTTTCCGTATTAAATATTTTTAAGTTTTCCCCTTCAATATCATTTCTCCAGATAAACATACGGCGCAGGGAAAGAAGTGTGAAAATGAGATGAAAGTATGTTAAATGTAGGACTGGGTGGCGCAAGGAGGGAGTTTATATGTACTTTTGCAGAACTAAATTCATCCGCCATGGCTATAGTGCAACTTGCAGTGATATTTGCTTTTCTTGCTATTGGAGAGCTCGTTGTGTGGGCAACCGGCACTTCCGTGCCCTCCAGCATAATAGGCATGCTCCTGCTCACCCTGTGCCTCTGCCTAAGAATCATCAAACTCCCGCATGTTGAGGGTGCGGCTGATTTCCTTGTTAAAAACCTCGGTTTTTTCTTTGTGCCTGCCGGGGTGGCGCTCATGGGATATTTTGACCTCATAGCCGACCAATGGCTGCCGATAGTCGTTGCATCTGCGGCAAGCACCGTGATAGTCCTTGCCATAACCGGGCACCTGCACCAGCTGTCACGTAAATATTTCAACCGCCATGGAGTTCCTCGAAAATAGCTATTTCCTGCTTGCCCTCACGTTTGTGGTATTCATTGCCGCGCGATGGCTCTTTGTCCGCACGGGTATTGCACTGCTCAACCCTATCCTCGTGTCAGTGACAATACTGATTACCTTTCTATACTGTTGCGGCATACCTTATGAAACATACACCCGTGGCGGAGGCTATGTTGAATTCTGGCTTAAACCGGCGGTTGTAGCGCTCGGGGTGCCGCTTTACAGGCAACTGTCGACAATCCGCAAACAGCTCCTCCCCATTCTTGTTGCGGAACTTGCCGGATGCGTTGCAGGAATAGTGTCTGTAGTTCTCATTGCCGACCTCCTTGGCGCAACCCGCGAGGTTGTGCTCAGCCTCGCATCAAAGTCAGTGACCACACCTATAGCAATGGAAGTAACCGCCGCCGTAGGCGGAATACCACCCCTCACCGCAGCTGTAGTAGTGTGCGTAGGCATATTCGGCGGCATGACCGGCTTCAAAGTAATGTCCATGACAAAGGTAAACAGCCCAATGGCACAGGGACTCTCGATGGGGACAGCAGCCCACGCCCTCGGCACCTCCGCGGCAATTGACACCGGTGGACACCGCTACGGCGCATGGGCATCCCTCGGGCTGACAATCAATGGACTTTTCACTGCCCTCCTCGCACCGACAATCCTCAGCTTATGCGGCTACTGAAAAAGCTAAAAAGAGCGAAAAAATATTTTGTGAGAAAAAGTCAACACTATTAAAATTATTTTCTATCTTTGCCACCACAAGGAAATCAAATTCCTTGATACCCCAACCTAACACATTAATTATTATAGTCCGGCGGAATAGAGATTCCCATCATTCGGATAGAGCATAAGATTTTTATGAGCTAACAAGCTCTTATTCCCCCGTCTGGAAACCGCCAATATATTGTACCGTCCCGAGGAATAAAGCAGTTCCCCTCCGCCCGCATAGGCGGAACCGGGTGCATTTATTTTGAGGACGAGGCGCTTGGCGGTGCCTAAGGCAGGAGATAAGTGCGTTCCGGTTCCGCCTTTTCAAATGCCGTATGAGCGAGATTATTATTGGAAAAAAAATAGAGGAAGAACTCCGCAAGCAGGAGCGCTCCGTTGTTTGGCTCGCCGATCAGCTCAACTGCAACCGCACGAACATCTACAAGATTTTCCGCCGCGATAGCATTGACACAGACCTTCTCTTTAAAATCAGCATGGTGCTCCACCGCAACTTCTTTGCCGACTACATAAAAAGGCTTGAATTAAACAACTGATACCATTAGATATAACCATGAAGAAAAGTCACCTCTACACCGCAACAGGCGACAAAGGCACCACATCTCTGGTAGGAGGTGCCCGGGAGAGCAAAGCATCTCCACGAATCGAGGCATACGGCACCATTGACAGCCTAAACTCCCACATAGGCATGCTCCGAGCCATGACCTCCAAGGATGAGCTCATCACACCTATGTTACACACAATCCAATGCCGGCTGTTTGACATCGGTACCGCCCTTGCAACACCGGGAGAACTCAGCCCGGTTCCACCTGTGGGAGACGCTGACATCGCAACCCTGGAAAACTATATCGACACAATAGATTCCAACCTTCCGCAGCTGCACAGCTTCGTCCTGCCTACAGGCACACCGGCGGCAGCGCAGGCACACATTGCACGCACTGAATGCCGACGTGCCGAGCGCCTAATAGTGGCAATGAGCCAGCACATCCCTGTTCATCCCCAAACCCTGATATACATCAACCGTTTGAGCGACCTGCTGTTTGCAATTGCAAGATTTAACAATATAAATTGCGGACAACACGAAATTTTTTGGACTAAGGATTGTTAGAACAGTATAATTTATTACTTTTGCGCCGCTTTAAGCTAAAACGGCTTAGCATACAACGCTTACAAAATCAATAAAAATATAGACACATGTACTGGACACTTGAACTCGCATCAAAACTTGAAGATGCACCATGGCCCGCAACCAAAGAAGAACTGATTGACTACGCTATGCGCTCCGGCGCGCCCCTTGAAGTGATTGAGAACCTCCAGGAGATGGAAGATGAAGGGGAAACCTATGAATGCATAGAAGACATCTGGCCCGACTACCCTAGCAAAGAAGACTTCTTCTTCAACGAGGAGGAATATTGAATCCTTAGAGTTGAAGGAAAATAATTAAAAATCAGCCATATAAATGAGTTATTTCATTATATGGCTGATTTTTAAGTTTTAGCGGGATGAGGTTGTCTGGAAAAGCACGCGTAATCACGCCAAATGCTTGGAAAAAGCCTATTGTTTCACCCAGATTAGCTTATCTGTATCATATCCTCGTTTCTGGGCTTCAGCAAGTATTTTATCTTTAACTTCATTGGAAATCTGGGGAGTTCGTGACAGTATCCACAAATAATCATCACTGCCGCCTCCCACAAGAGCGTATTGATAGTCATCGTCAAGGAGCATGATGCGGTAGTCAGAATAAAATGGTCCCCAGAATGAAACGCGAAGCAGAGAAGGTGTGTCAGTAAGCTTTGCAACTCCCTTTGCCTCGGAATATTTACCTTCTTTAATACCTGTATTTAGCACATCAACCTTTCCATCTTTACGAAGTACATAGGTTGCCTTGGTCTGCTCCATGCCCCGTTCAAAGCTATGGTCAAAACGTGCAATTTCATACCAGTTGCCTAAAAACCGGTTCAGGTCAAAGTTAGTCACTACGGAATTGTCTACCGTCAGTTTGCTGCATCCTACCAGTAGGCAAAGCAGCACGGATAAAGTAATCTTCTTTTTCATGTTGCTCATATTCTTTATTGAAACTAATGATACCTTACTAACAACAATCACGTTAAAAAGTAAATGCCTCCTGAAATTTTAACTGCTTTTATTATTTCTTAGAAATTACATGATATGGAGGTCAGCGAAGAAATTTGGCTTCCTTAATGACTACTGGGGTATTGTGACAGTATAAAAGGCTGGTTAGCAACAATATAAGCCTCACAATTACCAGAAAGACTGAGAGATGTCGCCCCAGAAGGTAATGAGGGAAAACCACAGGGTTTAATAAAACGTTAATATTGATAAATGAGAAAACGAGTTTTAAAAACTAAAAATAAAATCACATTATGCTGCATGACATCCTTTTTCTCCTTCTCGGCTTAGGGCTACTTGTTGCTGGAGCAAATTACGTTACTGACGGTGCTGTGACAGTAGCTAAAAGATTCAATGTTTCTAACTTGATGATCGGGCTGACGGTAGTGGCTCTCGGCAGCACAATGCCGGATATAGTGGTTTGCGTGGAATCTGCATTTCAAAATCATCCCACAATGGCAATCGGAGAGGTTATCGGTTCAAATATATTTGATTTACTCCTTGTGGTAGGCATAATGGGATTGGTGCGTCCACTAAAGGTGGATGATATTATGCGCCGGCAGGATCTTCCGATTCTATTCATTGCATCTGCCGCACTTTGGATTGCCGGAGACACAGTGCTGTTCGATCATGCTCCACATAATATCATAAACCGTTCATCAGGCATCATGCTCATAATAATCTTTACCTTCTATATGTGGTTCATGATTATGTCTTCGCGTAACGAAAAGCAACCGGCATCATTATTGTCTCCTGATGTGTCGAAGAAGTCCTCCTCACCTACAACGAACACAGGCATTGCCTCAGCACATACATTCAAAGGGGAGCAGAAAGCGCTGAAGGCTACTTTGACTGAATTGAAAACCAAACAATGGTTTTCGTGGATCCTGATTATTTCAGGTCTTGGAGCATTAGTAATAGGTGGCAACTGGGTTGTGGACGGTGCGAGTGGTCTTGCCTTGAAAGTTGGAATGAGCCAGGGAATGGTAGCAATCACCGTGGTGGCTATAGGTAATGCATTGCCTGACCTTGTTACATCCGTTACGGCTACAGTTAAGGGAGCAAGCGGGATTGCATTAGGGAATATCGTTGGATCATGCATAATAAATGCCCTGCTGTCAATAGGCTTAAGCGCACTCGTGATACCATTGAAAGCTGATTCAATCGGATTTGTCGATTTCATCACCTTGGTCGGAGCGTCTGCGCTTCTATGGATTATCCCGTCGATTTCTAAAAATAGGAGTATAAACCGAACTTTCGGAATTATATTCACATTGCTTTATGTAGGATACATGGCATTCACAATCATACGAGGATAACAACCGTGTAATCCGGCAAAAAAACGATCTATGAACTATCTTGAGATTTTAGGTACAGTTATCGGCGTGGTCTACCTCTATCTGGAGTACAAGGCAAGCGCGTGGCTCTGGGCAGCAAGCATAGCTATGCCGGCTATTTACCTTGTTGTTTATTATGAAGCTGGACTATATGCCGATTTCGGTATCAGCATTTACTATATACTTGCATCCCTTTACGGTATCTTCTGTTGGCTAAGAGGAAACAGGAAGAGTGAAACGAAGGATGACGCGCTGCCGATAACACATACCCCGAAATCTATGTATGCACCTCTGGCAATTGTTTTTTTAGCTATTTTTGCAGCAATATGGTATATCCTCAGCCGGTTTACAGACAGCACAGTGCCATGTGCAGACGCATTTACGACAGCGTTGAGCATTGTTGCCATGTGGATGCTCGCGCGCAAATTCGTAGAGCAATGGATTGTGTGGATTGTTACAGACGTGGCATGCGCAATTCTTTACGCCTACAAAGGCTTATGGTTTACCGGAGGATTATATCTTGCTTACGCTATTGTCGCGGTATTCGGTTACCGCAAATGGAAACGACTTATGCTTTGAAAATATGGACTCAATCACCGATTTCTCACCGGAAGCAGTAATAATTGATGCCGGAAGCTTCCCAAAAAACAAAATCGCCCTTGGCTGGCTTGACAGATGCGAGCGTATTGTTTGCTGCGACGGAGCCGCAAACCGTTATCTTACTAACGGCAACAAAGTGTGGCGAATAGTCGGGGATTGTGATTCGCTCGCTCCTGAAATAATGGATAGATACTCGGATATTGTACGCCGGTTTCCTGACCAGGAAACAAACGATCAGACAAAGTCTGTGAAATACTTGTCAGGCAAAGGAGTAAAACGGATTGCCATAATTGGTGCAACAGGATTGCGCGAAGACCATACATTAGGAAATATCAGCCTGCTAATTTCCTACCTCCACGATGGCATTGACGCACGCGCCTACACCGATTTCGGCGTATTCATCCCCGTAATAGGAACCCGCGAAT
The DNA here is from genome assembly GCA_001701115.1 of Bacteroidales bacterium GP2. Classification (GTDB taxonomy): domain Bacteria; phylum Bacteroidota; class Bacteroidia; order Bacteroidales; family Muribaculaceae; genus Paramuribaculum. The sequence goes on along the minus strand of DAAJ01000113.1, from coordinate 4,801 downwards.
TTCATTGCCGCAAAGGCACACAAGTTTCCATTTTCAATTTCGGAGCAACAGGGATGAGAGCGGACGGCTTGCGCTATCCTATACGCGACTTTGACAGTTGGTGGCAGGGCACTTTGAATGAAACCATTGCGTCCCACTTCACAATCCATGCTACCGGTGCCTATCTTGTTTTCATCAACTATCCGGCTGATTTATGCATTCCTGAGTGAAGGCGTGCACTGAAATTTGAATTTCGGGTGGAGTCGCGGTTATTGCCGACAGCGTATCGAATAGCTTCCTCCTCCCCGACCAGTGCACACAGCTTCCTGGCACGGCTGACTCCAGTGTATAGCAAGTTGCGGTAAAGCATCGGTCGGTGGGACATGGACAATGGCATTACCATGTATTCCACCTCCGAACCCTGAAGCTTATGCACTGTGGTTGCATACGCAAGAACCAATTCGCTGAGTTCGGAACGAAGATAAGTAGACCGACGTCCTCCTGAAAATTCTACCACGAGAAACTTTTCCTCCGGATCAACCTCCACAACCCGTCCTATTTCGCCATTGTATAATCCACGCTCACGGGAATTAGCGGTCTGCATGACCGGATCACCAACCCTCATGACGCTTGCACCACGCCTTATTCCGGGAGCATCAGGATTTAGCCGGCTCTGTATATCCACATTCAATTGACGTGCTCCAAGAGGTCCAAGCTGTTGCGGAGTCACCACCTGTATATCGGAAGAAGCGATTCCTTACTTTGCCGGAAGTTCCTCACTAACAAGCGAGAGGATGCGGTTATGTATTGCGGGCACACCTTTCTCTTCTATAATCATGAAATCCTCCACTTCGCGTGTGTCAGGCATTTTTCCTTGATTGATAGCCACGGCATTTGCAGCAATAAGGCTACCTGCTTCCTGACGGAAATTATCATCAAGGTGCGCAACCGGCACTACGCCGGATTTTATCAAATCCCTCATCACATCACCTGCACCGATTGCCGGAAGCTGGTCCACATCTCCGACCATTATTATCCGTGTACCGGGCTTAACCGCTTCAAGCAAATGATCAAACAAAACCTGTTCCATCATCGAGCCCTCATCGATTACCAGCACATCTGTATCAATTGATTTCTTATGATAACCCTCACCCTGGGTGTAACCAAGCAACCTATGGATAGTCTGTGCCTCATATCCGGTAAGGGTTGACATACGCTTTGCCGCACGCCCTGTTGGCGCAACAAGAGTGAATTTGAGCCCAATTTTAGAAAAATAGTCAAGAATACCTTTCAGTACAGTAGTTTTCCCAGAGCCGGGACCCCCTGTAAGCACCATTACCGGATGCTCCACTGCCATAAGCATTGCTTCGCGCTGCTTGGCAGAATATTCATTGCCATGTATGTCGAAACGCGGCAATTCCAATTCTGCATCAACCTTCACCGGAGCAGATGCAAGGGCAAGAAGCCTGCGAGCTCCATTTCGCTCCGCATTGTAATAAACCGGAAGATATAATCCTCCACGGCTGCTGACGAGGCGCCCATCGGAAACCAAAGAATCAACCGCGTCCTGAAATTTTTCCACATATACTCCTGAGATTTCTGCGGCATAACTAATTGCCTGCTCCGGAGTAGCGAACAGGTTGCCGTTTTCGGCATAATGCTTAACAGCTGTCAGCAAAGCACCACGCAAACGCCGCAGATCGTCAGGCGGGACTCCCAGAGCCTTACCTATTTTATCTGCCGTGAAGAAAGAGAGCTGCCATACATCCTCCACCATCTGATAAGGATCTGACACGACAACCTCACGTGCCTTACCCCTATATTTTCCAAATATTCGGTCAACAAACAGATCTTTGATACCGCAGGAATAGAGGAAAACCAATAGGTCAAGCGGGCGCTTTACCGTAGCAAGGCTCTGGGACGCAGTGGCAATACGTGCCTCACCAAGCCCGGGTATACCGGTGATTGATTGCGGCTCATCACGTAACCGCCTCACAACATCAACCCCATAGTCAGAAACCAATCTGCGGGCATAGACGGGACCTATCCCTTCCACCATTTTGCCGGAAAGGAAAGCCTCGACACCTTGCGGAGTAATAGCAAGCACGGGCTGAATAGTATCTTGTGAACTCTCTTCCATATATAGATAAAACTATCTGGAATGGCAGGAGTTCACCAAAACTACCGGCTTAACAATATAGAAGATTTTTTAATTTCAACGCGAATATATAGTTCCGTTGCCATCAATACCCTGAATGCTTACACGCATAGCACGACAGGTTGAGTTATTATAGAATTCAACACGGGCTTTTCCGTCAGACCCTGTTGTCAGCAAAGGATTCCAGTAGAGAGTGCGCCGAAAATCAGGGTCATCCAATTCACTTATATCCTCCACATTACAAAATTCTTCCGGAACCGTGTATCCCTCTATGGTCTGCAACCGGGTACCTCTTCCCGCCGGACCTTTGCTATCCGGAAAGGTTTCAATCAGCACCGCACAACTATATTTACCGTCAACTGTTAATGGAGTAAAATGCATTGGGTCAGCGTACTTCGCCATAATAACCGGGTCTTCGCTTATATAGACTGATTTTATTGCTTCGGGATACAATAATGTGTAATTCAGCGAATCCTGCAAATAGGTTATTTTATAGTCAATCACAAATAGGGGCTCTTTGGTCTTATATCTGATTTTCTCTTCGCCGCCACTATATTGGCTTGTGAAACTTGGATTGATATTTTTAAGCACATCAAACAAGTCCTTGCTGATGACCTCTCCCCTATCCGCCAAGTCGCCAAGCTCCTCCTGCATGTCATAGTACACCAATGATTTTGAACGTGCCTTGTAGGTGTCACTACGTTTGCCCTTAACCAGCACTTCATTTAATTTAATGGTCCTGGTGGACATGGAGTCATCAATATGCTTAAGAATCATACCGAACTCCAATTCATCATTTATAGAGTCAAGTTCACTAACCGGTGCCACCACATCAACCTCATCACTGGTGAAATCCTCCAACACCATCTCCGCCGGCTCATACTTACGAGGAGCAGGAGAGAAAAGCCTGTCTAAAATAATACGATGGCTTTTAGGCTTGCCTTTCTCGCTGACCGACATCACCAGGCTCCATTTCCCGTTAAAATCATAACTCAAAGTGAATTGCCCGCAGCTATCAGTAGTAATAAGGTCAGTAAAACTTTTCCTGAGGGAATCCTTCTCCACTTTTTCAGAAACTATTACTGAAATATCAATGTTTGCTTTAGGTTTGCCCTTTACGAAAGAAACCACTTTCCCTTCCAGATCAATTGCATTTTCCGGAAAATACCGCCAACCTATCGGCTTTACATTTGCCATTTCCTCCCATGAATAGCATCTCCAGCCCAAGACCATCATCAGCAAATCAAGGTTTCTATTGAAATTCACGTCATCACTACGGAAGTACTGCATCGGATTGCGGACATACCCTTTTATTTCAGACATAAGGAGGAGATCGGAAAGCATTCCGCCTTGATGATCCACGGCATTGTCACCATCAATTATAGAAACTGACAGTGGCAGTTGTGCCGCAGGTTTCCCATCAGCATCCGTAGCCTCAAGGTCAAGAGTGACTTTTCCACGCGGTTGTGGTTCGTTAGTGTCAAATGCGGCAGCAAGATTTCCAAATCCACCATTATTAATGAAAACCATCCTTTCCGCGAGGATTTGCCCATCCGAACCAAATAGCGTGATTACCGAGACTCCTGACGGCATCCCACGGGTGCTTAATTTCACCATCCGCTCCTTATTCAAATTCACAAAGCTATATGACCAAAGGGCTCCGCGTGAACTTACTGCCAATCCTGCTATTTCGGGCACTCCGGAACCTTTCTTAGGACGGACTGTGACAATTAAACTATCTTGTACCGATACATTATCCACACTTATCCCTACCCCCTCATCACGAACTTGGGGCAACTGGAACTTATGCTCACCTTTATCGTTTGTACAGGTTATTATCGCTTTGTAGTTTCCATGACTTTCAGGTGTAATTTCAAAAAATCCCCGCCCTTCATGAACGGACTGTATCTCAGCAATTGTCTCCCCGGTGGATTCGTCCACTATCTTACCACGCCCGTCAACAGGCATGCCATAACGACCAGTAATTTCAAATGCCACTTTAGCAGGAACACCTGCAATCAGTGAACCACCCTCCGGAAAAAACCTCATTGATACATTTGCTCCGGATTTTGTTGCAGGACGTGCACCAGGATATTTCGATATGCCACGTGACATTTTCCTCTCGGAGAAATTGCCGGCTTGCTTTGGTGAATTGAATACAGGGATTACACGCGAAAACAATGCCGCGTCTCCAAAATTCAACATATACTTCGTGAATGCCCTTATTTCATAGAAACCCGAGTAAAACGGCAGATGGTTTAGGTTAAAAGCACCATGACACCTTCCATCCTCTATTTTCAGAATCTGCTTTGCCACCACTTTGCCGCGCGGGTTCAACAGTTCCACATATAATGTGCCGCTCAATTGTGTAGGCGCATTAGTAATGCCGTCCACAACATAGCATTGAAACCATATTTTATCACCTTCATAATACCCGGTATTATCCAAATGGACATACACCTTTTCCCGAGGCATCCTTTCGCCGAATGTCATCGCCTGACTCAGCAAACTTTTCAGCTTTATCATCACGCTGTCATTTTCAGCCGGACTTGCCTGACTGATTGTGACAATTGCAAAGAAGAGCGCAGCGATGAGCCTCATGGCATCTTTACGGTACATTAATATCAGTTTTGTTGGAACACTTGTGTAAAACTACAGTAAATA
>DAAJ01000058.1 GCA_001701115.1 Bacteroidales bacterium GP2 | reverse complement strand
CTTCTGTGACAGCAAGCAGCTTGCGTGTGGTCTTTATCTGTTTCAGCAACCTCTGGTACTCATCGTTGTTGCCTACAAACCCCACATTATTCAGGTTAACGAATGGCATGCCTCCCACGAGCACTTTGGAGTCCCTTAGTTCCACCATCCCGGAATTTTTGAGCAGGGCATTCTGGTAATCAATGAACTGGAGCAGGAAATGTGATTTCAGCTCGTCCTCATTTCTGAATATGCAGTGGAAATGCCCGTATTCGGTCGGGAAACTGTCGCGGAACGCTTTCAGCTCCGGAGTGATTTCTTCATTTGGTTCCTTGAAATACACATATAGCTTGTGGGGATTTTTCCCATCTTTCAGTGCATTATATGCCGTGTCAAGTTCAGCTTTTGTGTACATTCCGAACTTTGTCCAGTACAGCACCATGCAGATCTCGCACTCTTTCAGCTCATCATTGTACTCCTCCTGCTTGTGCTTCGGTCCCATTGAGGCATCAAGGTATTCCCACTTGACAAGCAGGATATTGAGATCCATTTTGTTGAGGGTATAGTTGAGTTGTCCGACCATTTCGGCAAGTTCCATGCGCTCAAGCTTAAGTTCATCAGATGAAGCAACAAAGATTTTTATGGTTTTCATGATTGTGAGGTTTTGCGGTTTTTAATTTTCACAAAGATAGTGAATTATATTTCAATTATATAACGCCTTCCTCTTTTTTTGAAGAAGGTGCTGTGAGTGCGTATGCAGTAGAAAGAATAAACGATATTAAAACCATTCAACTATGGGAAGCGCCACACGCGCTCTTTTCAAGAGCAAGAAGAGATGCTTTGGCGTCAGTTCCGCCGGCATATCCGGTAAGAGTTCCGTCAGCTCCTATAATCCTGTGGCATGGAATGATAATGCTAATCGGATTTCTCCCGATAGCATTCGCAACGCACCTCGCTCCTTGTGGTTTGCCGATTCGTCGCGCAATCGAGGAATAAGTATCAGTGTGCCCATAAGGTATTTTGCCAAGCTCCATCCACACTTGTTGCTGGAATGGAGTGCCGATGGGCGCAAGTTGCACCGTGAAAGTCTTGCGGTGTCCGGCAAGGTACTCGCGCACCTGTGCAGCCACTTCCCGTGCAAGCTTGTAATCGTTTTCAATTCCTCTCAGTTTCTGGGTGTGTGAGGCAAAGTGAGGGGAGTGCGTCCAATCACAAATCAGTAGTTTGCCGCCTGTGGCCCCGATCGCAAGTGTGCCAAAGGGGGTGTCAAGATGCAACAGGTTCATCCGGGCTTAGTCAAATACCCCTTCAATAGAGGTTTCTTCGGCATCGTTGTCGTAGTCGACAGATTCCCCGTAAAATTCTTTTTCGCAAAGATCCTTGGAGGGGAATGTGAAGTGCGCATCCTGGGAGTAGGGCAGGCTCTTGTCGGCGTAGACTTTCTTCATGAAACTGCCGTAAATGGGGAGAGCAGCGGAAGCTCCCTGACCGATTGCGCCGTTGTTGAAATGGATGAAGCGCTCTTCACCTCCTACCCATGCGCCGGCAACAAGTTGCGGTGTGAATCCCATGAACCAGCCGTCCGAGTTGGAGTTAGTGGTTCCGGTCTTGCCTCCGGTCTGTGCGGTGAGGTTGTAGGGTGGGCGGCGAAGACGGCTGCCGGTACCTCCATCCACAACATTGAGGAGCATGGAGAGTATTTTCCAATAAGCGTCCTCGGAGATAACCTCGGTGTGGCGGGGAGTGAATTCAGAGATGATGTTGCCGTTGGAATCAGCTATTGCAGTGACAAACATAGGGTCTACCCTCATGCCGTTGTTGGCAAACGCAGAATATGCTCCCACCATTTCTTTGAGCGAGATATCGGGTGTGCCGAGGCAAAGTGAGAGCACAGGGTCAAGATGGCTGGTGATGCCGAAGTTGTGCATGGTGCGCACAAGGGATGCGGGGGAGAGCTGGCTCATGAGCCGGGCACTAATCCAGTTGTTGGAGTTTGTGAGCGCCCACCTGAGGGAAACCATTTCGCCGATACGCGAGCTCCCTGAGTTGCGGGGAATCCATTCGCGACCGTTCTCATCCGTGAGCACCGGCTGTTCGTTGAGGAATTCATCGCAAGGGGTGTAACCTTCCTCCATGGCGTAAGTGTATAGGAACGGTTTGCCTGTGGAACCAATCTGGCGGCGACCGGTGCTGACCATGTCATACTGGAAGTGTGTGAAGTCCGGACCACCTACATAAGCCTTGACATGACCGGTGACAGGGTTCATCGCCATGAATCCGGTGCGCAAGAAATGCTTGGTGTAGAGGACTGAGTCGCGCGGTGTCATAACAGTGTCCACATCTCCGGAATAGGAGAATACTTTCATTTCAACCGGAGTGTTGAAAGCTTTGGTGATCTCCTCCTCGCTGTGCCCGGCTTTTTTCATTGTGCGGTAGCGGTCGGTATTTCTCAGGGAGTTGTTTATCAGCGATTCAATCTGTGCCTCGCTAACTTCCCAGCGGCTGGTTGAGTATGGGGCATACTTGGTGTTTCGCTTCTCCTTGAAAAATGCAGGCTGTAGTGTGCCGCTCATATGGTCATGCACCGCCTCCTCCGCATATTTCTGCATGCGTGAGTCAATGGTGGTGTAGATTTTGAGACCATCCGTGTAGATGTCATATTTAGTGCCGTCCGGTTTCGGATTTTTTTCAATCCAGCCGAATAGGGGATTGGTAGCCCATGCGATTGAGTCCTCAACGAATTTCTGCTTTTCCCATTCACGGTAGTCGCTTGCAACAGGGCGCTTTGCGCGGAGCATGCGGCGCAGCTCTTCGCGGAAATAGGGTGCGGGACCCTCTTTGTGGTCAACGCGGTGGAAATCCAGTTTCAGCGGCAGTTCTTTGAGGGAATCAAGTTGCTCTTTGGTGATTTTGCCGTTTTTATACATCTGTTCGAGCACTACGTTGCGCCGCTGGCGTGTGCGCTCCGGCTGACGGACAGGATTATAGTATGCCGGGTTCTTGACCATGCCGACAAGGGTTGCAGCTTCCTCAATAGACAGGTCTTCCGATTCTTTGCCGAAGTAAACGAACGCCGCAGATTTGATGCCGACGGCATTGTAAAGGAAGTCAAACTGGTTGAGGTACATTTTCAGGATTTCATCCTTGCTGTAGAAGCGTTCCAGTTTCACCGCTATCATCCATTCAATAGGTTTCTGAATAATGCGTGCAGCAAGCCCGTTTGATTCCGGTGAATAAAGCTGCTTTGCAAGCTGCTGGGTGATAGTTGAGCCGCCGCCACTGTTGCGGTTGCCCATAAGCAGCGTCTTGAAGGCAACGCGGGCAAGGGCTCGCATGTCAATTCCGGAATGGTCCTCGAAGCGGCTGTCCTCTGTGGATATGAGGGCATCTACAACATGGGTGCTGATTTCATCGTAGTCGGCATACACTCGGTTGCCGGTGTTCCTGAAGTATCGACCGAGCTCTTCGCCATCGGCAGAATAGATTACTGAAGCAAACCTGTCGTTAGGGTTCTTCAGTTCTTCTACAGGGGGCATGTAGCCGATAGCGCCATTGTACACAAGAGCGAAAAGGGCGAGCACGAACACTATCCCTGCGCCAAATACTATCCACATCACTTTGATGATGGTGCGCTGGCGGGATGTTAGTCCTTTATTGATATCTGAAAGTAAATTTTTCATCGTATGGTTGGGAATGAAACGCAAAGTTAAGCAAATCCCTGCATTTTACAGGGAAATTTACATTTCCTAACCACATTATTAAAAAAATATTACTATCGCCCTGATGCTTCGTTCTTTTTGCGGAGGTAGGTATTGAATTCTTTTTCAGAAAGAAGGTCGCGTAAAGTGAGGTGCATGCGGTAATTCCAGTGGTTGTCCGGGTTCGCGGGATCATTTATCTGTTCCTGGCGCGGATCGTTCCTTCTGATTCTTCCGTCAAGCGCAAGCCAATCCTGGAGGGGGAGTATGCAGAGCATTGCCGGGCTTGTCAGATGGTCGGTGACAACGCGGTCGCAAATCCAAGGTTCGGCATAGTAAGGAGCATCGCCTCTCAGCCCGAGCCCATCGTTGTAAAAACGGCGTGTGCGCTTCGGGTCCTCTTCCCACCACTGGCGGAAACCTCCCATGTCGTGCGTGGAAGTTGTGGCAACGCAATAATAAGGGTAGCGGCGTGTGTCGGCAAATTCCCTTGAGGGATCATCGGGCATCCGTTGCACTTTGAGTGAAAGTATTTCCAGTTCATCCATAACAGAAGGTACGCATGCCGGAATCATGCCAAGGTCTTCGCCGCAGCAGAGCATTCCTGTGGAATCAATCAGGGGAGGCAGTTTCCACATCGCTTTCTCCCGCCAGTAAGCATCATTGCGGTTGAAGAAAAAGTCCTGGTAGAGTGTCCGGTATCTATCCTGCTCGTATGGGGTGAGGGCTTTGAATGAGTATGTGGTGTCGCCGCAGATACGCGGATGCCATTGACCCGGTCGCCAGGGATCTTCAATAAACAATACGTCCTCTACAAGTCGAAGGAGACCGTTGTAAACCCTGTTGCCTCTCGCTTCCGCTTCGCCGGGTGGAAATGCGGATGCTATTTTACGCTGGGTGTCGTATTCTTCGCGCAAACGATACCGTTTGCCGTAGTATGCGGTGAGGAAGTTGGAGCGTACAAATTCCGCATCTTCGCCGAATAGTTCTTCAAAGACATTGTCAGTGATGTACGGAACCGCATGCAGGCTGCGGTCAAAGTTGAAATCGTAGTTGTACTTCAACTCTTCTGTAGTAAATGGCAGCGCGGAGTTGAATATGCCTAAAAGCCCGTGGATTGCACTCATAGGAATCTGCCATATCCTGAAGAATCCGAGGAGGTGGTCGATGCGGTATGCGTCAAAAAAGTCAGCCATTTTGCCAAAACGGGCTTTCCACCAAGCAAATCCGTCCTCGCTCATCTTTTCCCAGTTGTAGGTCGGGAATCCCCAGTTCTGCCCGTTGATTGCGAAAGCATCCGGCGGTGCACCGGCGCTTGCATCAAGGTTGAAGAGTTCGGGACTCATCCATGCATCAACGCTTGTGCGGCTCACCCCGATTGGAATATCCCCTTTGAGGGCAACTCCGGCACGGTGGCAATGGGCTCGCACCTCACGCAGCTGCGCGTCAAGATGATACTGGAGGAAACGGTAATAGTCAGCTTCTTTTTTATGTTTGGCAAGCAGTTTTCCTGTCTTTTCAGGGGTGTAAACGGCAAATTCTCCCCACCGGTTCATATCGGTGGTGCCATGTATGTCCCTGAGGATGCAGAATGCAACGTATGGTTCGAGCCATCCGGCGTTGCGCTTTACAAATTCCTTGTATGAGTCGCTTTTCAGGGTCTTGCTTCCCTGCTCCTCGAATATTCCGCGTAGGTACTCGCTTTTAGCTTTGAATACTCGCGGATAGTCAATTTCCGGCAATGCGTTAAGTTCGCGTGAAATAGCATCGAAATAGTCCCGTTTTTTCTTTTCCGCAAACATTCCCACCTGCTGCAAGCGCAGGTAAATCGGGTTGAGGGCGAATGTGGAAATAGAATTGTAAGGGTACGAGTCACCCCAACCTCCGTCTGTTGTGGTGTCATTGATAGGGAGGAGCTGCACGAACTTCTGTCCGGTTTCAGCAGCCCAGTCAGCAATTGATTTTATGTCCGCGAAGTCACCTATGCCCATATCCTCATCGCTTCGGAGCGAAAATACCGGAATGGCTACTCCTGCACCGCGCCATAGAGGCATCGGGTTTGCAATGGTGCCGCAATGGTTGATTACGGCTGCCGCGGGGGCGAAATCTGTAGGATTGAAGTAGCGGTTGTCATGCTGCTCCCAGATTCGGTTGCCGGAACCGTCAGCCACAAGGAATTTGAATTCAAGCGTGCTGGTGGGAGCACTCACGTTGATTGCCCATGAGGGGAAGTCGAGCGGAGCCATCTCTACGGCATTGTCAGGATTCCAGTTGCCAAGCTCAGCGGTGTTACCGCAGATGAATACCCTTTGCTTGGGGGTAATCATTGGAGCGTCAACAACAAGGGTTAGCTTTCCACCCATCGGCTCCAGGTTTTCTACGGTTGCATCGCCACGCTTGAAGATGCAGTCGCTGAAAGCGGTGGAATAGAACGGTCGGTCGGCAGGACGGTCGTGCCAGCGGTCAATTACCTCCAGTGATGGTGCTCTGAAACCGGGTCGGAGAATGCGCGGCGCTCCCCATTCTCTTCTGATATTTCCAGATTCATCCGTCACGAGATAGGAATACGTCAGATCCTTTCCGGGAGTGGCATCGATATTCAGGTGCCAGTGCTTGCCGTCGCTGGAGTGCATAGGCGGTGCAGCTTCTGTATTTCCATCTCCGAGTTGTGGCGAGTTGCCGGTTAATCGCAGGGTTTCTCCCCACCGGGTATGGTATTCAATATGGAATCCTATTCTCATGACATTAAAATGATTACATTAACCGCATTTGGATGTGCCGCAAGATGTGCATATCAGGCAGCCTTCCTGGTAGATAAGAGTTTCATTGCCGCAATTGGGGCATTTTTGACCCTTAGCCTGTGTGCCGTTCGGCAGATATTTTTTGAGGGCGCGCTCGACACCCATTTTCCAGGTGTTGATGCTCTGGCTGTCAAGTTCAAGACCGCCGACAAGTTTAAGCACCTGGTCAATAGGCATGCCATAGCGGAGCACGCCGGATATCAGTTTTGCATAGTTCCAGTACTCAGGATTGAATTTGTCGCTCAGCCCTTCGATGGTTGTCTTATAGCCACGTTTGTTGATGAACTGGAAGTCATAGCGCTTGTTGCCTTTATCGTCAACTGCCTTGATGATTTTGCCGTGTGTCACGCTCTTCGGGCAGAAAATTCCATCCTCATCGTCGGCAAGACCGGTAAAGATTTCATAAGGCTTGTCATCTATAAGCCCCACGAATGCAATCCATTTCTCCTTGTTGTTCTGGAAGCGTACAACATCCGCCTCAAGCTCAATCGGGCGTTTGATTACATGTGGAGCGGGTTCTGCGGGCGCTTCGGTTTTCTTCTTGGAGATAGACACAAGCACTCCGGAGCGGCTGCCGTCGCGATAAACCGTGCATCCTTTGCNNCCGCTCTTCCAAGCCTCTACATATAGCCGGTTCACAAGTTCTTCGGTCACATCGGCAGGCAGGTTGATGGTAACAGAGATTGAATGGTCCACCCATTTCTGGACGCGTCCCTGCATCCTCACTTTTTCAAGCCAGTCAACATCGCTTGAGGTGGCTTTATAATAAGGTGATTTGGCAACGAGCTCGTCAATTTGCTCCTGGGTATAGTCCTGGCGCGCTTCTATGCCGTTGGTTTCCATCCAGGTAATGAATTTGGGATGATAAACGATGTATTCCTCGAAAGCATCCCCGTTTTCGTCAACGAAATCTATGCGCACGTCGGCATCGCCGGGATTTATTTTGCGGCGGCGCTTGTACACCGGCATGAAAACCGGTTCGATTCCGCTTGTGGTGCGCGTCATGAGGCTTGTTGTTCCAGTCGGGGCGATTGTGAGGCAAGCTATATTGCGCCTTCCGTATTTTTTCATATCCTCGTAGAGTTCCGGATCGGCTTCTTTGAGGCGGTTGATATATGGATTGTTAGCTTCGCGCTCAGCATCGTATATTTCAAACGCTCCACGCTGACGTGCCAGTTCCACAGACTCGCGGTATGCTGCAAGGGCGAGTGCGCGATGCACTTTCTCAGAGAAATCAGTGGCTTCAGGAGTGCCGTATCTCAGTCCGAGCGCGGCAAGCATGTCACCTTCTCCGGTAGTGCCTACTCCTGTGCGGCGTCCGAGCAATGTCTTGGTGCGGATTTTATGCCAGAGGTTCATTTCGGTCTGCTTTACCTCTGCGGTTTCCGGGTCAGATTCTACTTTGGCGATGATTTTGTCGATTTTCTCAGCTTCAAGGTCGATAATGTCATCCATTATGCGCTGTGCCTTTCGGATATGGTTGGCAAACAGGTTGAAATCAAATTCCGCATCTTTGGTAAATGGATTCTTGACGTAGCTGTAAAGGTTTACAGCGAGCAGGCGGCAGCTGTCGTAAGGGCATAGTGGAATTTCACCGCATGGATTGGTGGATATGGTCTGGAAGCCTAAATCCGCATAGCAGTCAGGCACAGATTCACGGATGATTGTATCCCAGAAAAGGACTCCTGGCTCAGCGCTCTTCCATGCGTTATGCACAATCTTTTCCCACAGTGCCTTTGCGTCTGTTTCGCGCACGATGTCAGGATTGGCAGAGGTAGTGGGGAATTGCTGGCGGTAAGGAGTGCCGTTTGTCGCGGCTTCCATGAATTCATCGTCTATCCTTACAGACACATTTGCTCCGGTGACTTTGCCCTCAGTCATCTTTGCGTCGATAAACGATTCCGAGTCAGGATGCTTGATGCTGACGCTCAGCATCAGCGCTCCGCGGCGTCCGTCCTGCGCAACTTCACGTGTGGAGTTGGAGAACCGTTCCATAAACGGCACGAGTCCGGTTGAGGTCAAGGCTGAATTTTTTACTGGAGTGCCTTTAGGGCGTATATGCGACAGGTCATGTCCTACTCCGCCTCTTCTCTTCATTAGCTGCACCTGCTCTTCGTCAATCTTTATTATGCCTCCGTATGAGTCCGGTTTGCCGTCAAGACCGATTACGAAGCAGTTGCTCAGCGATGCAACCTGAAACTCGTTGCCTATTCCTGTCATAGGGCTTCCCTGAGGCACAATGTATTTGAATTTGTCAAGAAGGTTGAAAATCTCCTCCTCGCTCATCGGGTCAGGGTAATTCTTTTCTATTCGGGCGATCTCCCGTGCAAGGCGGCGGTGCATGTCCGCAGGAGTTTTCTCGTATAGGTTTCCGTAGGAATCCTTGAGCGCATATTTGCTCACCCAGACTCTTGCGGCGAGCTCGTCGCCGTCAAAGTATTTCAATGAAGCCTCATTTGCCTCATCGTGACTGTAAGTAGTGTTCTCCACTGTGGTAAAATGTAATTCTTTTTGTTAATCGGTTGAGGAATAAAATTGGAAAGTATATCCTCTCAACGCAGTATTTCATAGCCGGCTGCAAAATTTGTGATTTTTTTCCGATTGGACAAACAGGTAACGGAGAAAAATGTAAAATGTTGATAAGTTTTCCAATTGCTTTGATTAAAACGCTGATAATTAAGTATGCAGTATTTTTATGCAATAGAAAAGTTTTCCAAAAACAAGTTCCGCTATTGTCAGCGCGTATCTATTTTATTAATTTTGGAGCAGAATATAATTACAAACCTATGACCAATAAGAGATTTTTTGAAGAGCGGCGCACCATCAGGAATTACACCCCGCGCCACATCAGCGATGAGATGCTTGAGGAGCTTGTGGGCGAGGCTGCGCATGCGCCCACTACCGGAAATATGCAACTGTACAGCGTAATCGCTACACGTTCACAGGATATCAAGGAGATGCTTGCCCCTTGCCATTTCAACCAGCCGTCAGTGACTTCATGCGATGTGGTGCTTACTTTTTGCGCTGACTTCAGCCGGTTTACCAGATGGTGCGTGCTCAGTGAGGCAAATCCCGGTTATGACAACTTCCAGTCGTTTATGACCGCGGTGCTTGACACCACAATTTTTGCGCAGCAGTTCTGCACGGCGGCAGAGATGCGTGGACTCGGTTGTTGCTACCTTGGCACAACCACCTACAATGCTCCTAAGATTGCCGAGATTCTCCGCCTTCCGGAGCTGGTTGTTCCGGTAACCACTCTTACTCTCGGTTATCCTGCGGACTCCGGGGTTGATTGCGGTCGCCTTCCTGTCAGCGCGGTCCTGCATCGTGAGCAGTATTATGACTATACCGATGGCGAGATAATTGATTTGTATGCGGAAAAAGAGGCGCGTGACGACAGCCGCGGGTTCGTTGAGGAGAATAACAAGAAAACCCTTGCGCAGGTGTTTACCGATGTCCGCTACACAAAGGATGCAAATGAGCACTTCTCGAAAGTATATTTTGACTTTATAGTCAGCCAAGGCTACGGAATGCCTGTCAAATAATATCACACTTCATAAAAAATCGCAGACGCTTGTCCATAGGGCAAGCGTCTGTTATATGGGTATGTATGAGAAATCAGGAAAGTAGAGCGCTTTCGATGGCGTTGACATCCTCCTGGAGTTTCTTTTCGAGGGGAAGGCGCTCCTCAATGTTTTTGCAAGCGTACAGCACTGTGGCATGGGTGCGGTCGAGCCTCGTGCCTATAGCCTTAAGGGGCATTTTAGTGTGCTTCTTGGCAAGGAACATCACCATCTGCCGGGCATCGCTTATTTCGCGTTTGCGTGATTTTGTGAAAATCTGGTCAGGTTCAATCTTGTAATAGCTGCTTACTTCCTGGGTGATAATCTCGAAATTAATCTGGCGGAGATTTATTTTCACCGCATTAGCAAGCACCCTGCGTGCAAGGTCAATGTTTATGTCCATGTCAAGCACCGTAGCGTGCGCCACAAGTGAAACCATGATGCCCTCAAGCTCGCGGATGCTCTCAGTGACATTGGTGGCAATATAATCCATCACATCTTCCGGGATGATAAGTCCCTCTTTCTTCGCTTTTTGCGCAAGGACGTTGCGGCGGAGGTCATAGTCCGGCTTCTCAAGCTCCGCGGTCATACCCCATTTGAAGCGGTCAAGCATGCGCTGCTCCATCCCTTCCATTTGCGAGGGGCGGGTGTCGCTTGATAGTATTATCTGCTTTTGGTTGAGCTGCAGGTGGTTGAATATGTGGAAGAAAGTGCGCTGCGTAGCCGATTTGCCTATAAGGTCCTGTATGTCATCCAGGATTAGGGTATCGATGCTCTGGTAAAAGTTTATGAAGTCATTGATGCGGTTGTTTCTCAGCGCAGTGGTGTACTGGCTTTCAAACAAGCGCGCGGTGACGTACAGCACTCTTGCCCGTGGGTTACGCTCTTTTATACGAATGCCTATAGCCTGGATCAGATGGGTTTTGCCTACCCCCGGCGCGCCGAAAACAAAGAGAGGGTTGAAGGTCTTGCACTTTGGGTCTGTGGCGATAGCTTCGCCTATGGAACGCGCCACGCGGTTGCTCACGCTGTTGCAGTAGTTCTCGAAAGTATAGCGGGGATTGAGTTGCGCGTCAATGTCGGCAGTATCTTCCTGCCTTGTAAAGGGGTTTGATGATGCGCCGGGAGCGGGAGCAACGTCTGCGCTCTGGTTTCCGCTTTCAATTGTTACGGAAGTGGTTGGCTCGTTGCTGACCTGGTTGTAGTGGTAAAACAATTTTACCTCCGGACCGTAGACACGGTGGAGTGTGGAGGTGATGAGCTTGATGTAGCGCTCGTCAAGTTGCTCCACGAAGAACGGGGAGGGGACAAGCACGTTGAGGTTGTGGTCCTGGTAGCTTATAGAAGTAACAGGCTTGAACCAAGCGTCAAATTGTTCCTGCGGAAGAACGTCACGGAATATGGCGAGACATTTCTCCCACAATATAATGTGGTCTTGCTCCATAAAAATACTTTATTGTAGGCTATACTTTCCAATGCAAATTTCCCTCTTTTTTTTATGATAATAAAACCGTTTTTTATTTGGAAATTATATCTGTTTGCTAAGGGGTCTGTTTTTCAGTCAATTATGAATCGGTTATGTCCCCATATTGTCACGCATTATGTTTCATGGTGATAATGGGTTGATTTATAGAGGTATAGGCGTGGGGTTATTGGTTTTAACATAATGTTTGCATCTATGCAAGAGTCGCTGAAAATGGCAGTCCCACACACTTTGCGGGGAAAGGGCGCGGGACTGCGAAAAGTTTGTTATTTGTAATGATTCCAAATAATAATTTTAGAGCAGCTTGATGCTGATGTAGCGTTTCGGGTTCTTCTTTATGTCAATTAGCAGGGAATCCACCGAAGCTGTAGCGTTCACAAGGTTATTGTAAAGGGTCGGGTCAGATAATAGCAGTCCTGCAGAAGATTCCTTGCTGTTTAGCTTGCTTGTGAGGCTCTCCAGCGATGCAGTGATGCGGTACACATTGTTCAGCGTGGAATCGAGTGGCATTTTCCTGAGCTCGGCAGCGGCAGCGCTCAAGTCTGCGGTCAGACCGGTGAGGTTCTGCGAAATATCCTTGACGTTTGCCATGGTAACCTTAGCATCTGAAGCGATTGCCGGAGTAGACGCCATTACGGCACTGAGCTGTTTGGTGCTTGTTTCAAGGTTCGCAATTATGTTGTCGAGGCGTTTTACCGAATTTGTCATTGCGGGATCGGTGACAAGCGCGGTTACTGCCGTCAGGAGTGAATCTATTTTAGGCACCATTTTGCCGACGGCAGGGAGCACTTCATTGGTAACGTTGTCCATGAGTCCCTTAGAGTTGACACCTATGAGTTTGTCGCCGATAGAATGGTAATTGGTGCCGGTAGCCATGTGCAGTTCAATTGATGATGTGCCGAGCATGTCTGTTACAAGCACAGCCTCTGTGCCGGCAGGCACCTTGAGCTT
This sequence comes from Bacteroidales bacterium GP2, assembly GCA_001701115.1. Taxonomy (GTDB): domain Bacteria; phylum Bacteroidota; class Bacteroidia; order Bacteroidales; family Muribaculaceae; genus Paramuribaculum. Next base: position 3,543 of record DAAJ01000058.1, on the reverse strand, counting down.
CCGGTCAAGGCTTAGCTCTACCTTCACATGACCGGGATTGTCGTATTCATATTCAATTTCGCGTACCAGACCCACTTTATAACCGTTAACTGTCACCGGTGCCGACTGGGCAAGCCCGGCAACGTCGGTGTATGAGGCATAGTAGTAGTTGGCGGCTTTGAACACATTGACCCCTTTCAGGTAATCGATACCGAAAAATAGTATCAGCAGGGTGGCAAGCACGCTCAGCCCGATAAGCAGCTCTTTTGAATATTTTTTCTTCATCTGACCTTATGTTTGTGGTTTCAATAGTTACTATAAGTTATTTCACCCGCTTTCCGGCGCGTGTCTTTATTATAAACGCATCCGGGAACTTTTTTCTCACTTCGGCGAGTTTTTTCTCGGCTTCCCGCTCGGATGCAAACTCTCCGGTGGTGTATTTGAGCACATTCCCGTCACTATAATAGTCAACATCTTTTAAGCCTTTCAGCTTAGGCGAGTTTGCCGGAAGTTTGCTTCCAGAGGTGCAGAACTGCACCTTATATATAATAGGTGCGTTCGCTTCATCCTGCGCAGGTGCCGCTTCCTCTGTCTCCTCGGTGTAGGGGACCGCTTCGCTCGGCTCCTCCTCTTTCATTGGCGCAACCACCTCTTTTGGTGCTTCCAGAATTTTTGCTGGAGCTGAGGCTATGCCTGCGCGTTTGTCGGCAAGCTGTTTATAGCGGGCAAACCCATTGTAAATCGCGGTAGCAAGCTTGTCCCTGCCGTTTTTGGAGTTCATGAATTTCTCCATTTGCGGATTGCAGATAAAATCGAGCTCCACAAGGATTGCAGGCATGCTCGTTTTGAATAGCACCCAGAAATTAGCCTGTCTCACCCCTCTGTCGCTGCGTCCAGCGGTGGTTATCAACTCCTTCTGTATCTCGTTTGCCGCCTCGATGCTCTGCTCCATATGGAGGTTCTGGCTCATCTCGAAGATAATGTATGATTCAGTGGAGGAGGGATCAAAACCTTCATAAGTAGTGGAATAGTCGCTCTCCAGTTTCATTACCGCATTTTCGCGCATTGCCACAGCAAGGTTCTCATCGCTGCGCTTGAACCCGAGGGTATATACCGATGCGCCGCACACTGTCAGGTAATTCCTTGCTTTCTTGTCGATTGAGTTGGTGTGGATGGATATGAACAGGTCGCCTTTAGCCTTGTTCGCAATGTCAGCGCGCCCCTGTAGCGTCACAAAGGTGTCATCATCGCGGGTATAGACGAGCTTCACGTCAGGCATATTCCTCTGAATCAGCTCTCCTACCCTCAGCGCAACAGCGAGATTGATATCCTTTTCGCTCGAAATCTTTCCGATAGCGCCATGGTCATGTTTGCCATGACCCGGGTCAATGACAACAGTAAATTTTGCCTCGGCACTGATAGCAGCGGCGAGTGCAACAAATAGACCAACGAGGAAACGGCGGATTATAGTGCTGGAAATCATGCCTCGAAAATTTCCGCAAAATTACAAAAAAACTGCTTTAGTTGCTCAATTATGTCACATTTAGGGCACAAGTAGCGGCATTTGGCACAATTCCCTTACTTCCATATCGCTTCTCCAACAATGAGGCTGTCATATTCCGTGCGCCGGAGAGCGCACGCAGAGAGTAGCCATGCGGTTAAGGGAGCGCCAGCGACCGCAACCCGTGGAAGTGAGACGGCTATTTGAATAAGCTCCGTAGGAGCGTCGCTATGTGTAACCATGAGCAAGCGCTTTGTGTGCAGCATAGGGATACGGAGCACTCATCAGGCAAGGAGCTTCGGATATGCTATGTAGTTCCCGATTCTTAAATACGGTCCGGACTCATATATTTAAATCCGGATGGCAAATCATGTACGTGCCTTATTACTAAGGTACTTTGTATTCTAACTTAACATCTTGTCTATTATACGCCCATCCCGAATTTGTAAAGTGCTCAGGTATTGATGTATTATTAAACCATGCTGTAACTTGAAAAACATTATTTTCTCCAGGATTATCACTGCACTCAAAGTACACCAACTGCGTATTCTTGCTTATATCTAAGGATGTCAACTGATTGTCATAACACCTAAGATGCATCAGCTGTGTATTTTTGCTTATATCCAAGGATTCCAACTGATTGTAAATACAGGAAAGATACGTCAACTGCGTATTTTTGCTTACATCCAAGGAGGTCAACTGATTGGAATCACACTCAAGGTCCGTCAACTGTGTATTTTTGCTTACATCCAAGGAGGTCAACTGAGTGTCACCACACCGAAGAGACATCAACTGTGTATTCTTGCTTATATCCAAGGATGTCAACTGATTGCCATAACACCAAAGCTTCGTCAACTGTGTATTTTTGCTTATATCCAAGGAGGTCAACTGAGTGTCACTACACGAAAGATACGTCAACTGCGTATTTTTGCTTATATCCAAGGAGGTCAACTGATTGGAACCACACTCAAGATACGTCAACTGTGTATTTTTGCTTATATCCAAGGAGGTCAACTGATTGGAACCACACTCAAGAGACGTCAACTGTGTATTTTTGCTTATATCCAAGGATGTCAACTGATTGAAACTACACGAAAGAGACGTCAACTGCGCATTCTTACTTATATCCAAGGATATCAACTGATTGGAACCACAAAAAAGAGACGTCAACTGCGTATTTTTGCTTACATCCAAGGATGTCAACTGATTGTCACCACAAAAAAGAGACGTCAACTGCGCATTCTTACTTACATCCAAGGATGTCAACTGATTATTAGCACACTCAAGAAACGTCAACTGCGTATTCTTACTTACATCCAAGGATGTCAACTGATTGTCATAACACCTAAGCTGCGCCAACTGCGCATTCTTGCTTATATCCAAAGATGTCAACTGATTAAAATAACAATCAAGTTTCTTCAAGGAAATAAAGTATTCAATTCCCCGCAAAGACGTTATTTGCCCTTTATTATTCCAATCTTTACCGGATACATCAATTTCCTCTATGTTTACAACATCATCTGGGATTACTTTTTTTGCATTAAATATATATCCGCGCTCCTGCAACACCTGAGCAAATACAGGATCTATCCATTCTTCACCTACCGGAATTTTTTCCGGCTCATCCTTGCTGCACGAAACAAGAGAACAAATGGCAGCTATAGCCATTACTGCATAAAGACACCTTTTTGACATTCTATATATTTTTATTGGATTATTAATTGCGAAATTAAGTAATAATCAACAATTTACCCCCCCCCCCCCCTATTGTTAATAATAGTTAATATGATGGATTTTAATAATAATCGGTCCTACATTACTGAGTCCATTCTTCGTATAAGTGCCCATTGCACGTTACAGAACGAAATGCCGACCACAGCATAAGCATAGACCCAAAGATGTGCACTATCCTCATCCTGATTATATCCTCAAGTGTCACTGCGGTCAACCCGAAGAACAGAAAGAGCTAACTTTTTCCGCATGGCTGCTATCTGGTCGTGCTCTGCTGGCGCGTATTTATCTGCAAATGTCAGCTAAAATATATACATTTGCATATTGATTCT
>DAAJ01000080.1 GCA_001701115.1 Bacteroidales bacterium GP2 | reverse complement strand
TTTTGCTATGTACCATTAAAACGCCTCACCACAAAGAAAGTTTGCTCCAATATGCGAAATAACTTATCTTAACTACCATGTGCATTCAATTAGCACACTTTATTTTGTATCTTTGTATCAGAAACAATAAAACATAGCGAAATAATGGAAAAGAAGAAAGCAACATTGAAAAAGGATAAAGCCGGTGTTGATCCCCGTAAGGCAAAACTCGAGGCTCTCAACGCTGCAATGGCTAAAATCGAGAAAGATTTTGGCAAAGGTTCAATCATGAAACTTGGCGATGAGACTGTAGAAGAAGTAGAGGTTATTCCTACCGGTTCTATCGGACTTAACCATGCCCTTGGTGTAGGCGGTTTTCCCCGTGGTCGTATCATTGAGATTTATGGACCGGAGTCTTCCGGTAAAACTACTCTTGCGATCCATGCAATTGCAGAGGCGCAGAAAATGGGTGGTATTGCTGCGATAATTGACGCTGAGCATGCTTTTGACCGTTTCTACGCAGAAAAGCTTGGTGTTGATGTGGACAATCTTCTGATTTCACAACCGGACAACGGTGAACAGGCGCTTGAAATAGCAGAGCAGCTTATCCGTTCTGCTGCGGTGGATATTCTTGTTGTGGACTCTGTAGCCGCATTGACTCCCAAGAATGAGATTGAAGGTGATATGGGGGACAAGAATGTAGGGCTTCATGCGCGTTTGATGTCGCAAGCAATGCGTAAGCTTACCGGTACTATATCCCGCACAAATACTACCTGCATATTCATCAACCAGCTCCGTGAAAAAATCGGAGTGATGTTCGGACCCTCAGAAACAACTACTGGCGGCAATGCGCTCAAGTTCTATGCCAGTGTGCGCATTGACATCCGCTCAAGCACCTCTTTGAAGGACGGCGAGGATGTGCTCGGACGTCATACCAAAGTGAAAGTTGTCAAAAACAAGGTTGCGCCTCCATTCAAGAGAGCGGAATTTGACATCATGTTTGGAGAAGGAATCTCCCGTTCAAGCGAGATTATTGATCTCGGTGTTGAACTCAATATCATCCAGAAGGAAGTCGTCGGNNAAGAGCGGTGCATGGTTCAGCTATGACGGTGCAAAGCTTGCCCAGGGACGTGAGGCAGCTAAAAAGGTAATTCAGGATAATCCCGAGCTTGCTGACGAACTTGAAGAAAAAATCATGGCAGCGCTCAAAGAGGGTGCAAATGCCAAAGCTCCCAAAGGTGCAAAACCCAAGGTAGCTGAAAAGGCGTCACCTAAAGCAGACGAAGATGCCGACCTCGATGATCTTGACATGGACTTTGACACAGATATACCCGACGACTTCAGCATTGAGGAGGATGCCCATGAGTAAGGCACGGTGAAAAAGAAAGTTTTGATTATAGGAGCCGGAGGCTTCATTGGCGGTTTTATCGCTGATGAAAGCCTCCGTCGCGGTTTTGATACATGGGCAGGAATACGTTCTACTACATCCAAGAAATTTCTCACTGACGAAGCACTCCATTTTATTGAGCTTGATTATGACAATGTGGAGCAGATGGCGCAAACATTTGAGAGTGCCTTGCCGCAAGGTGAAAAATGGGATTGGATTGTGTATAATCTCGGTGCTACGAAATGTAACAACTTTGCTGATTTCAACCGAATAAATTATATTTTCCTGCAAAATACCGTAGAAGCGCTGCGAAAAGCGGACAAGATTCCGGAACGTCTGTTGTTTATGAGCAGCCTAAGTGCAATTGGTCCCGGAGATGAGAAAAATTATACTCCGCTTACTTCACGCTCAATTCCACAGCCGAACACACGTTACGGAGTGTCAAAAATAAAAGCAGAGACATTCCTGCAAACCTGTTCAGACATTCCTTGGACAATTTTCCGTCCGACCGGTGTATATGGACCACATGAGCAGGACTACCTTATGATGATAAAATCCATTGACAGCCATTGGGATTTCGGAGTTGGTTTCCGCAAGCAAATGCTTACATTCATTTATGTAAAGGATCTTGCTACAGCCATTTTCGATGCTCTCTCTGTGCCGGGCACATTACGGAAAAAGTATATCATTTCTGAACCGCAGGCATATACCCAGAAGCAGTTCCGTAAAATTGTTGCGGATGCACTTGGCAAAAAGCTGGTGATTCCGATGCGCTTGCCGCTTTGGATAACGTATGCCGCTTCGGTTGTGGCTGAAAAATACGGGGTGGCTAAGATGAAGCCGAGTACTTTGAATCGTGATAAATTCAAAATAATGAAGCAGCGCAACTGGTCGTGTGATGTTACAGATGCTGTTAATGATTTCGGTTTCCAGGCGAAATATACTCTCAAGGACGGCATAAAGGAAACAGTTCAGGCATATCTTGAAACAAAAGATAAAGAAAGGAGCGGAAAATGAGAGATTATAAAGTCCCTTGGTGGATGATTGCGCTTATAATACTTCTTGTTCTGCCCGCAGGTCAATTCCCGGTGTTGCTTGCCAACTGTCCGGCAGGATTCCCCATTGTAAGGGCGCTTGTATGGATATATCCCTTTTATGTTGTTGTTGCCGCATATCTTGCTTACCTTTGCTATCCGCGCCGGCAGTTGATGACATGGATTCTTCTTGCATTGCTGGTCATGACACATATTGCTATATGGATGCTTGTATATGCTGATTTAAAAATTTGATATGGAAAAGATTCTAATTATAAATGGACCGAACCTGAACCTGTTGGGTTCTCGTGAACCTGGAATTTATGGTAATAGCACGATGGATGACGTAATTTCCGGCTTGCGTGCGGAATACAAGGATATTGAGATAGAGTATTACCAGAGCAACCACGAAGGCGACATTATTGACCGCCTCCATTCAGCGGACAAGGATAATTTCAGGGGAGTAGTGCTTAATGCTGGCGCATATACCCACACCTCCCTTGCAATTGCCGATGCTATAGCGGCAATTGCAGTGCCGGTGGTGGAAGTCCATATATCAAATATCTCCGCAAGGGAATCAATACGCCACAATTCGATGATTACCCCGGTTTGCCGTGGTATTATCGCAGGTTTTGGAGTTGACAGCTACAGGCTCGGAATTGAAGCATTGCTATGACACATACTAAAGTGATGGCGACTATCGCCGATAACAGGGCGAATGCTGGATTTATTTCTGCTCTACATGCAGCATCTATGCGTGGCATAAGAATCAATTCCGCTCATGTTACCCCCGAAGCTATCCGCTCGATTATCGCAACTGTTCGCAGTGTCAGTCCGGCAATAAAGATTCTGATGGATACCAAAGGTCCGGAAATGCGCACAACGGCATTGGCGGAGGATGTCGAAGAAATCCGTCTTGACGAGGGACAAGAAATTCTGGTGAAGGGAGGTTGCACTCCCACTGGCAGTTCCGAAATAGTTGTCAATGTCATGCGGCTTGGCGACTTTCTTTTGCCCGGCAACAGGCTTTTTCTTGATGATGGCGAGATTATCCTTGAAGTAGTTGAAAGAAAAGGCACGGATACTCTGCTCTGCGCAGTGGTAAAAGGTGGCGGATTAGGCTCAAGGAAAAGTATGTCTGTCAGTGAGGAAGCAACTCTTCCTCCGCTTCCCGCTGTGTCTGAAAAAGATAAAGTAAATATTTCTGCCGCACTCGAGGAGGGGATAGACATGATTGCGCACTCTTTTGTCCGAAGCGCCGAAGATATTGCGCAACTAAGGGAAATCCTTGATGGAACGCCTACGAAACTTTATGCAAAGATAGAATGCCGTGAGGCAGTTGAGAATCTTGAAGAGATTGCTGCGGTTTCAGACGGTCTGCTGGTTGCTCGCGGAGATTTAGGTGCACAGATTCCCATTGAAAAAGTTCCAGCGGTGCAAATGAGGGTGATGTCTCTCTGCCGTAGTCTTGGTAAGCCGGTAATTGTCGCGACACAGATTCTTAACTCGATGATGCATTCGCCAGTGCCAACAAGGGCAGAGGTTGCTGACATTGCTTTCGGAACCTATCTTGGTGCTGAATGGCTGCTTCTGACAGGCGAGACGGCAAAAGGAGAGTATCCTGAGGAATGTGTCCGCGTTATGGCAGCCACTATTGAAGAGACGGAAGCATATCTTGAGTCATGCAGAGAGAAATAGACGATTATATTACCGGGCATACTTCGCCCGAACCGGAGCACCTTAAGGAGCTTTACCGGCAGACATGGCTACACAGGCTATATCCGCAGATGTGCTCGGGGCATGTTCAGGGCAGAATCCTGAAAATGCTTACCGCAATGGTTAATCCAAAGAATGTCCTTGAACTCGGTACTTTCACTGGCTATTCTGCCCTTTGCATTTCAGAGGCTCTTGAACCGGGAGCCCGTCTTCACACAATAGAAATTGATGATGAGAGTGCTGAATCTCTTATCCGGTTGTTCAAAACTGCTCCAGGAGGAGAAAAAATAACATTGCATATAGGTGACGCGCTTGAAATCATTCCAACTCTTGACTATGTATGGGATTTGGTCTATATTGATGCCAACAAGCGTCACTATTGCGAATACCTTGACCTTGTTTTGCCCCGCTTGCGTCCTGGAGGTTTTATAATTGCAGACAATACGCTGTGGGGAGGTAAAATTACTGAAGGTGCGAAAGATGCCCAGTCTATTGGCATTGCACGCTTCAATGACCTTGTCGCTCGTCATCCGGAACTTGAAACTGTCATTCTTCCTCTTCGTGACGGTCTAACCATCCTCCGCAAAAAAAGCGAGTGATAATATACGCTAAACACGGGGCAGATATAAGGTAAGGAATATCTGCCCCGTGTCTATTATATTTGGTAATCAGGGTTTCAGCACTGAATTTGCCCAAGCCGCAATTTCATCGTCATCCACGTTATTCATCAAAAGTCCTTTAGCAAAGGTGAGCGAGGGGTAAGATTCTTTCAACATCTTTTCGCTGTTGGTGATATTGCTGCCTCCGGATGTCATGAACGGCACGATGGTTTTGCCCTCAAGGTCATTTGCCTCAATGAATGTGTTTATTAGCGTGGGATGTGTGTTCCACCAGTTAGGGTAGCCTATGAACACAACAGAATACTCGGCAAGATTTGTAACTGAGTCCTTTAGAGCCGGGCGGAAATCGAGGTTACGCATCTCAACGGAACTGCGTGAAAGGCTGTCACGCCAGTCCAGGTCAGCATCAGAGTACAGTTCTTTCGGTTCGATTTTGTAGAGTGTGGCACCGGTGATGTCCGCTATGCGTTGCGCAGCCTTTTCAGTTGTTCCTGTAGCAGAGAAATAGCACACGATAGCTTTATTGCCATTATCTTCTTGAACTGAGCCCTGTTTCTTGGATGCACAGGACACCAGTAGGGTAGCGACAAGCACCCCGATGAATAAAGTAAAACGTTTCATTATAGTCACTTTTAGGTAATATGAATTAACTCACGCAAAAATAATAAATCCGTCTCACACTCTCCATAAATTTACTGGATTGATATTCAATGAAGGATTGTATTATCGTCCTGTTGCCTGAAGATAGGCAAGTTTCTTTATCTGGAACTGACCATATGAGTCTATAAACTTATCCTGTGACTGCATATATAAAGTCTGGGCGTTCAAGAGATCAGTGATAGTTGCAATACCTGCAGTATAGAAATTCTTATTGAGTCTCAGATTTTCGGCGGATTGGGTTATGGATTCTTGTGCAATTCCCATCTGGGTATATGATGTCCTCAAATCGTTCCAAGCATTTGTCATAGCTATCACTAACATTTGCGAGTCGTTCTCCAATTGAGTGCGTGCAATCTGTGTTTCAAGTTTCTTCTTTTTAATACTGTGTGAGCCACCCCACCAATCGGTCAACGGTACACTTATGGTAACATATATATTTGCAAAGGTATGTCCTTGTTCCAGAATATGTTCATAATTGTAACTCGCGCCGGCTGCAACCATAGGAAGATTATTCCCTATCGCGATTTTTTGCTCAAGTTCCTTTGCCTTGACATTTTGTGTAAGCAGCCCGTGTCCAATAGTATTTTCAAGACACTCCTCGGGATTCCTGTATATTTCGTGAGGAAAGTCTGGCATTACTCCAGGTGTAATATCCGCAGTGACATCTACTGTCCCGGATGTGCCTTTTCCAATATACTGTGTCAGAAGCATCTTGACAACTGTTATGCCGTTGTCAAGTTCACTTCTTGCCACGAGCATTTCGTTCCTTTTCAATTTAACTTCGAGGAGATCGTTAGTGGTTGTTACTCCAGCGTCAACATAATTTTGCACTTGAGTAGTGAGGCTGTCCAGCATAGCAATGACAGTGTCTAAAGTCTGATGTTTGGCATGGAGAGAAACAAGTTGCCAGTAATATTGTTCCACGTCACGGCGTACCTCATCGGCGGTATGGCGTTGCTGCAGGCGGCTGACCTCTTCGCCTACATGGGCAAGGCGGTTGCCGTTCACAATCCGTCCTCCAAGAAAAATAGGCTGAATGAGGTTGATGCCTGCAACTGAGCCTTTTTTCAACACGCTTAGATTGAAATCCATATCAGGGAGTCCTATGCCAAGCGTGGATAACGGCAGGTCAAAACTATGCTGGAGCATGCCATGATTTGCGGTAAAAGCGGCTCCGTTCAGGTTCACAGAAGGGAAATATTTGGTAAATGCCTCGCGTGAAGTTTCATGTGAAGCGTTAAGCGTATATTCCGCTGTACGCATTTTTGCATTGTTTTCAAGAGCCATGCTCACGCATTCATCAAGTGTCAGCTGCTGTGCGTTGAGCGGCATTGCACATATCAGTGCCATTCCGGCAGTTATGTTGAGTAATATTTTCATTTTGTATCGGTTTTTACTGTTTTTTTCTCCATCACTTTCCAGTAAAGCACAGGTATTACAGTGACGATGAAAAAGAATGTGATGATTGTTCCCCAGAAGATTACTGTACCCATCGGTCTCCATAGAGGCGTTCCCGTAAGCACCATCGGAAGCACTCCCATAGAAGCGGCAGCAGATGTAAGGAATATGGGGCGCATACGTCGTTCCGCACTATGGAAGATAGCCTCTTTGACCGTCATTCCTTCTGACCTCTGGAGTTCTTCCGCATAGTCAATCATAATGATTACATTACGGACAAGAATGCCCATCAGAGAGATAAAGCCAAGTGTGCAGGTAAGTGAAAGCACCTCTCCCTGAATCGCAAGCCCTATGCCGGCTCCAGGTACACATAATATAATGCATATAAGCAAAAGTGCGGAAGTCGTCACATTTTTATAATGAGACAGCAGAATGAAGAAAATAATCACTATAGCCATGAGGAGAGCGTATATAATCGGTGGCCACATCTCTTCTGACTGGCTGTAATCGCCGCCATATTCAATGCTTACGCCTTCCGGTAATTGCAAAAGGTCTATTTTTTTCTGCAAAATGCTTGTGACAGTGAGTGCAAAAGCGCCGCGTTCCACTTCCGAGCTAATTGTGACACATGGTATTCCGTTGCGATGGGAGAGCTGCCCATAATTCCAAGAGGGCACTACTTCCGCTAACTGGCGTAGTGGGGCAGAGGAGAATCCCATCACAGGAAGCAATTCATTGCGGAGGTCATTTACATCAGAACGCTCGGAGGTAGGTGTGCGGAACACAACAGGGGTAGCGTAGGTTCCGTCCCACAGAGTGGCAACCGGGATTCCTGAATTAGTGTATCTCATTGCAAGATTTGCCTCCAGCATCATGTCGCTCATGCCCAATCGTGACATTGTTATGAAATCGGGGGACACCTGCGCAGCAACGAGTGGGGAATTAAGGCTGCTGCTTGCCAGATTTATTTCAGGAATCGAACGCATGATTGCGATTACGGAATCAGAAACGGCATGTAGCACGGAGTAATCATTTCCTTTAATCCGCACCTCTATCGGATAAGCCGCGTTGGAATAAGACAATTGTTTGAACCGGACTTTAGCTTCCGGGAAGTAGTCGCGGTATTTAGCAGTATATTCATTCAAAATGTCTACTGTCGCCTCATTGCTGCATGTGTTGACAATGAATTGAGCAAAGTTTGGTCCACCAACCTGAGGAGCATAGGTGGTTTGGAAACGTGGGGAGGAACATCCGTGGAAATTTGCCACGGACACAACTCTTGCATCTCTCCTCAGTATATTTGCAAGTGAATCAGCCACAATATTCGTTTTATCCAACGGTGTGCCTGTGGGAAGATAAATCTCCACTGCAAATTGGTTGCGCTCGGCAATCGGCATCAGCTGCATGGGTCGTGTCATAAGCAATGCGCCACCGCCAACAGTCAGTGCTAATGCAACCAGCATCACTACCCATGGATGATTGAAGCAAATAGCAATGAGTTTGTTGTATTCGGACTGCAACACCCTCAACAAAGAGAAATGCTTTTTGCTTTTGTCTGTGTCATTATCCAGGTTCGCGACTTTCGATGGTTTGATGAAGCGGTATTGAAGGAACGGAACCAGTAATTCCGCAATGAGGAGCGATCCCATAAGAATAAGGGTTATAGCCCAAGGGAAGTCGGTAAGGAAATCACGGAACATTCCAGTCATTGTAATCAAGAATGGGAAGAACGTGATTGAGATAGCCAGAGTAGCTGAGAAAATTGACTTAAGGAATTCAGAAGCAGACCGTATGGTTGCCTCCTTTCTATCCATGCCTTCCCCAATCAGTTCCACATAGTCATCTATGATTACCACAGAATTGTCCACAATCATGCCTAACGACACGATAAGGCAGGCGAAAGTTACGGTATTAAGTTCTATTCCAAACACATAAAATAAACCGAGCGAGATGAATATAGTGATTGGAATTGTTGCAGCAGCAATCAAGGCAACTCTTATGGGGAGAAGTAAAACAATCACTACAATTACGGCTATTACAGCAATCAGAAGCTCCCTAAGAAAGTCGAACACACTGCTGTTTACTACCTCCGGCTGATTTGTAATTTTGAAAATAGTGACATCTTCCGGCAGTTGGGACTGGAACTCGCTAATTTGTTTCTCAACAAGTTCGCCCATTTTTACGATATTGTTGCCACTCTTCATTTCAACTGAAAGGAGGATGCATTTGCGCCCGTTGTTAGTGATGAATGATGTTGGTTCCGGGTACTCACGTTTAACCTCAGCAATATCTTTCAGACGCACTACTTCTCCGGCAGGAGTTGAAAAAACAATCTGGTCGGCTATGTCTGCAACCGAGTTAAGCGGATTGTCGACATATATGGGTGATGTATAGGAGTCGGATCTTATTTCTCCGCCAGTTGTCTGTAATCCCTTGGCAAAAAGGGTAACTGCCAAGGTTTTCTCTGAAATGCCGTAGTGGGAAAGTCTTTCCGGGTTGATGTTTATTGAAATCTGCTCGTTCTGCTTGCCGAAGACATTCATGGTACCTACGCTCTCCACTGTGCGAAGGCGGTCTTGGAGCGCATCCATATAATCACTTAACTCGCGGTAAGTTTTGTCTTCACTCTCCATGGTGATTAACAAAGCCGAAGTATCGCCAAAATTTGAAATAACCTCAACAGCAAGTACGCCTGGGGGCAATTGCTGTTTAACGCTGCCGAGTTCACGGCTGAATGTATTCCAGAAAGAACTTGTGTCGGTTATTTTATCGTCGAGTTCCACAAAAATCATCACCATGCCGTTTGTGGCGTTAGAGGTAGTCTTGACTTTGTTGACTTCCTTGAAGCTGAAAACAAAGTTCTCCAAAGGCTTCATCACTTGTTGCTCCATCTCAAGGGAGTTTGCTCCCGGATATACTGCAACAACTACCCCTTCGCGAATAGTGAAGTTAGGAAATTCATTCTTATTCATTGTTTGGAGTGCGTATATACCAAATATGACTAATACGCACACCATCAATACAACTACATTGGCATACTTTACTCCCCATACCACTAAAGGGGAATTTTTGACAGGCGGGAGCTTTGAAAGCAAACCTCCTTCAAGGGTTTTATTTTGGGAATCCATATAGGTGCAGTTTAATTGATAGAGGAAACTTTTGTTCCTTGCGATACCTTATCCATACCGGCAACAATAACTTTCTCGCCGCTATTTATGCCTTTTTCAATAATTATTCCTTCAGGAAGCATGCCTCCGGGTTGTACAATGCGTTTTCGTGCCGTTCCTGNNNNTATCAGCAGCCAGAAGCACCGCAGATACGGGAAGGACAACGCCTTCAGCGGTAGGGGAATTCTCCAGCGTCACATTGCAAATCATGCCTGGAAGCAATTGACCGCCAGCATTATCAACCTGGTATTTCACAGCATAGGTCCGTGACAGAGGATCAGCTGCAATGCTTTTCTCAACGAGTGTGCCTGAATATACTTTCTCTGCTGATGCAGTGGCTGTGATGGTGGCAGCGCTACCGCTTAAAAATCTGGAAATCTCGTTTTCCGGGATAGAAATTCCAACCTTTACATAGCGGATGTCAACAATCTTGACAACAGGTACCCCAGGTGCTACCGTTTGCCCCACAGATGCGATTTTTTCTGAAATAACGCCTGACACGGGTGCATACAATTTCGCGTCGTTGAGGGCGATTCGAGCTATTTTTTCAGCACTTTCTGCCTGGCTCAACTTGCTTTGCACTTCTACCCATTTTATATCAGGAAGAGAATTTGAGTCATGGAGAAATTTCATTCTGTTGTAAGCGTCTTTAGCTTGATTCAATGTGGCTTTCGCAATCTCGTAAGCATTTTGTAAAGTGCCATCATCCAGCATTCCAATCAATTGTCCTTTTTGAATGCTTTCTCCCTCTGAAACAGATAATGTTTTGATAGTGCCTGCTGTAGAAAAACTTACCACAGTGGCACTCTCCTCTTCCACTGTACCGGAATATGAGCTGTTTCCTGCAATGCTATCGGCTGCAACTGTCATTGTTTTTACCCTTACGGCATCACGTGATTTATTGTTCTTTGTTGAATTGTGTCCGCAAGCGGTGAGAAGGACAAGCAAGAATGTTAGGGGAGCGACTCTCCATGCCAAGTGATAGTTCATGTCTAATGATATTACAGATTATTATTCAAGGTACAAAATTACCTCCCGTTATAGTAGGAGTAAATGTCAGAAACATGAATAAAATTGTCAAATAGTTCGATTATGCTCCGTAATTGTTTCCTGGCTGAGGAAAATGTGCTTATTTTGTACACTCCAAATTTATATATCAATGCATCCGCTTCTCAAAATAACTACAGTATCCCTCAGCCCGGACAATGCTTCTTGCCAATCAATAGATATGTTAGGGCAATGCGCGTTTGCAATCTGCACAAAAGGCGAATTTGTCATCAAAATCCTTAATGAGCAATATGATGTTAGCGGTCAAGGAATGTTTGCATGTATGCCTTTTGTCCATATTGATGTAGTTGCAGTTGGCAAGCCAAGTGAAGTGATCTTCGGCTGTGTACAAATTGAAGATGTGCCGAATATTATTAACCGTTGGATAAATACTAATAACCTGATTGCCATTCAAAACCGCCCGTTGGTACGGATTCCGGATGAGAGTTTCTGCCGATTGATTTTTTCAATTAATGAGTACCAAAGTGCATACGAGGAAGTATCAAGTGGGGCTAACGAAAGTATATGCAATCATCTGCAACAGGATATCCTTGATTGCCAATGTCGTCTTATCGTTGCGCAGGTCTTGAAGATATACTTTGCCAACATGCCTATGGAAGTGAGTGGGCATACTCATCGGGATCTTGTGGTTCAACAATTTATGCTGTCGCTGTACAGTAAATTCCGGGAGCATAGGAGTGTAGAGTATTATGCATCTAGGTCGGATGTGAGCCTAAAATATTTTTCTACTATTGTCCGTCAATTGTCTGGTGCCTGTCCATCGGAGTGGATTGAAACGGTTGTTGTCGGTGAGGCAAAGTCTTTGCTCAGTGATGTGCAGCGGAGCATAAAGGATATCGCCGCATTGCTTAACTTTCCGGATGCCCCAACATTTACAAAGTATTTTCTTCGTGTAACCGGGATGACTCCAAAATCCTACAGGAAAGCAATTCAGTAGTCCTGCCGGGTATTCCGTATGTCAGTAGCATCCAGGTGTCGTGCTTCGGATAAGTATGGCAAGCCTGGCACATTATCTTATGAGGACATAAAGCCGAAGGGGTGATATGCGCTATCTATACAGGAGGCTGGAGGCTCTGTGGGTGAAAAAAATCTATATAAAAGGTGTAAATTTCTCAGATTCTATTATTACCTTTGCCATACCTATTGAGGTTTTATTCCCTTGGAATCGCAATGATTTAATATGAAAAATTGGAGTATGCCAGTGGGCAAGTAACTTTTTGGTATCCACGGCAGTGTAATTTCATTTAAGTATTATAGTTGCGGAATTCAGGAATTATAATTTGTATTTTGCTATTGCGCACGAGTTAAAACCAATCATTCATGTCAAGGCACTTGATAAGATATATCATACTATCGTTTATTTTTTCTTTTTCGCTCACAGGCGGTGCGCAGACGGTCGTAGACAGCCTTAAAAGTCGCCTTTCCGGGGCTGATAACCTGAGCGACAGCCTGATATTGCTCTATAATATCTATGACACTTCACCACACTCGCTTAAGGGTGAAGCTCTTGAGGGGTTATACGAATTTGCGTCGCGTCGTACGGACTATACGACAGTCTATGATGTGCTGAAGGAGAGCGCGGTTCTTTACGCGGATAATGATTCTATGCAGAAGGTCCTTGTCTCCCGTGCGGGAAAGTTGCCTGACAGCCCGGAAAAACAAAGTGCTCTTGTGTATATGAATGTCATTGCTACTTCAAACCTTGTGCGGTCACTTACTCAGGATGAACGCGAAGACAGGGTGCGCGATTATCTTGGGCGGCACAAAAAATCTGAGGGCTATGACCTGTACGAGCGCATTGAGTACTTGTTCCAGCTATGCACATACCTGCGCCTGAGCACTGAGGGTGAGTTGCTTACAAATTATTTCCAGGAGTTGCAGACCTTAATTGACAGTTTGCCTGACAGCGAGCTGGATCTTAAGTACCTGTTTTACACGCAGGCGGCTAACAATTACTTGTCAAACGGGATGATTTCCGAAGCGGTTGCCGCTAATAAAACGCTGTTGGATTTAATCGGGCAGCTTGACAAGCGGCATGCATCGCAGTCGCGCACATTCATTAATTACGATATGCCGGCTTTTGTATGTTACCGTCGTCTTCTGCTCTGCCATGATGTTTTGGGCAAGGACGAGGTAGACAAATATTACAGCAAGATGCTTTCGCTGTTTGACCGCAGTCCCAATCTTCAAAAGTTATCAGGTGAGAAGGATAGGGCGACTATTAATTACTTGATGGCTCAAAAACGTTATGGTCAAGTAATTCCGTTAATAAAAGAACAGCTTAATGACAGTTCGGTGGCGCCTGAAGAGCAAATGTACTTAGTGGAGGCACTTATGAAGGCTGCGGAGGCTGTCGGTAATAAAGAGGACTTGCTTATGGCTCTCGAAATGAGCAACGACATGCTCAAGGACCGTATAGAGAAAAAAGCGTCTGAAAGCTATAAGGACCTCCAGATGATTTATGAAGTCAATGATCTTAAGGAAACTAACGAGGAACTTAGGCTTACGAACCAGCAGATTGTGATAAACCGCCATAAAGAGAGGCTTACGTATGGTATAATATGCCTTGTCGTGTTATCGGTTCTTCTTGTGTTTGTGTTTGTGCTGTACCGCCGTTCCAAGCAGTTGACCTCCAACCTGACAAAGTCCAATACTATGGTTATTGAGGAGCGTGACGCTCTTCACGGTCGAGCGATTTTATCAGC
>DAAJ01000108.1 GCA_001701115.1 Bacteroidales bacterium GP2 | reverse complement strand
AAGTTAACGAAAGTTAAATCCGTTACAGGTTTGTTACAATCTCATGTAATTAGCTAATTATTAGGTAAATATATTTGTGGTGTCAGATCTAAAAAAATTGCTTATGGGTAGAGAGTGGGCTCCTGGCATGAACTTTGGTGAGGCTAAACTCGCCGGCATAGTCCCCCTCCCTTTCTAAAGGCTGTAGTGTCTTCCCGCATCTCTTATATTATATTCGGCAGACCCGCAAAGCGGATTGAAGGACAATCCGGGAAAAACATTAAAACTTTTAGATGAGTCGCACCCTTACTTCCCCTCTGATTGCTCCTCATGCCCGTTCAACTCCGGATTCAAAAACCGCATATCCGCATACTTTAACCGCAAGAAAGATTGCTGCAACTGCAAGCAGATAAACCACGTTATTCCGCAATCGGACTCATCAGGATATATCTGTAAAAACAGATATCCAAATGGCGGCGAATTGTTTATCCATGAGTTGGTTGACAAAAAGAAATCAGACTACAAACCGATAGTGGCTATCGCCCAGCATTTTGCGAAATCCGGCGAAGTAGTCAGGATTACCCCGCAGTACATTTTAAATCCGAGGAATATAAATCTATATACAAATCCCTTCTTGGCACAAAATATGAGAATAAGTGCCCGGATTTTCAAGTTGGAGACAGATTTTATGAGTTTGAGAGTTTTAAAAAAACATGGAACCGTAGAAAAATATGCTATTGCATGATTTATCTCAGTCATCTCGGATTGTAATTGACAATTCCAACGGTGCGGTGGATAGGTTTATATAAGAAGATCAATAACAGAGAGGCTCAAAATAACCCATATTCATGAGGTTTGGTTGTATGAGAAGGGTTTGTGCCGCTTATTCTTTTTAAGTATGGCGAGGGGTTAAAAAAATAACAGGGAGAATTATTTCTCCCTGCAATGCTCGTGCCGTAACACTGGCTAACCCTTTCGGGCTGGTACAAAGTTAAGGATTTGATTCCATTTTACGATAATTTATTTTACAAAATTTATATGACCCCTCAATTTTTCGCGCAGCAACATGTATATATGGAGGCGAGTCGGTGCTGTTCCACGGGTTGCACTCGCCAACGCACCTCTCTGGTGTCTCGTCAACGTTGTATGGATGTATAAACATGCTCGGCATAGCGCATGGATATGAGGGCAATGGCAACTCTAATAATAGCGGCTTCGTAGAAGTCGCGGCTGTATAAAACAAATCTGGAGTGGTGCGTCTCACCCATATCTGAGCATCGGAGATGCGATTTAGGAGAAAAAACTATCCTAAAATAAAATGAAATGTATGTAAAGATTACGCTTTTATGGAAACCAATAATCGAATTAATTATTAATTTTTTTGGTGGAAAGTATTAAATATTTAACTTTGCAACAAACAAAATCAAAATATGATGCTAAAGAAATTACTTTACTTATTCGCAATTATTGGTGCGGTGTTTAGTAGCTGTTCAAAAAACAGCAAAACCAGTGACAAGATTCAGGAACCTGAACAGGTTTATCTCGAATCCACAGAGTTTATAAATGACTCATTATTGGCGAAACCACGTTCTATCGCAGTTGCAAATGAAGCCATAATTGTGAGCAACAGTGCTTCAATAGACAGTTCATGGATAAGCATATTCAGTCTGGACGGCGACTATGTAAGGAGTTGCGTGCCTCAGGGGCAAGGTCCGATGGAGATGCTTGGCGTATCCAATATCCAGTACAGCGCTCCGGGGCATTGCGTATATGTAGTCGATTTGCAATTATTTGACTACAAGATATTCAGTGTGTCGGATTACATGGCACAAAACGTAACACTGACTGATGTGTTCTCTTTTTCAGCGGTCAATAACGACAGCATAATGCTGTCCGGAGGAGCCGTATGCCTTTCCAACGGTGAGATTGTAGCCGGAAATGCCAATGCGGCAGGAATGATAGCAATATTTGACAAAAAAAGCGACTCGATACGACTGTTCGGTCATGTACCTGACAAAAGCCTGATAGACAGCAGGCTTTCTGATTTCGGCAATGCCAGCATATATCATCCGCAAATTGCAGTCAGTCCCAAAGGGGATTTTGCCGCTTTTTATTACCTTGAGAGCGATATGCATCTTCTCATCAATGTGGTTGACAATAAAACAGAAATCGATTATGTTGAAGGAGCTCCTGCAACCGGTATCAGTCCTACTGAAGTAGCTCCGGGAATATTTGTTGGAGCGCAGACCGGTAAAACATTTAATTATACGATGGATTTATACGCCAGCAACAATTACCTGTACGAGCTTTATATAGGACTCACAAGTGAAGAATTGCGGAATACGGATTATTTCAAAGACGCACAGTATTATGGTGCAAATACAGTAAGGGTTTATGACCGTTCCGGCAAACACCTTAAGACAATAACCCTTGACCGTTGGGCATTTGCTCTTGCCGTTTCGGCGGATGATAAATATTTGTATACTCTTACACTGTCATCTGAAGAAGGCTATACAATTTTGCGTTATGAGCTGTAAACGCCATGACACTGTTATGATGGCACAAACTTATATTTGGTCGTCCCGCTTATGTTGATGGCAACACATTTTATTTTGTAATAGGCGACAGCATGATGAGTAAACTCACCGGTGCTGAAGATGCCAATTCGGCATTGCTGTGAATGGAAATATCTCCTGGAGGTTCCAAATGAGTGTATTCACCTTACAGACGTAGGCGTTCGGATAGCCCGGCTGCTTTTCCTTCAATTGGATAGGGGATGTACGACCCATATCAGGGTCGAAAATAGTAATATTGCCACCTGCCAAGGGTTATAGTCATCCCTCCGGTTTGCTTTCACCTTGGGCTATCTGCGGTTTGTCCCCTCTGCCGTGTGATATCATGGAATTTCTGGCAGTTCAGAAAATATCAGTGGTATGGAGTTGCAGGAATATGTTTCCTATATTCTTTGCAACTCTTATGTTTATTTGTCTTTGCAATATTAACGTGGTAAAATAAGACGATTTTGTGTGCTGGATAGGCTGCAGAGCCACTTTGGTCTCAATATATTACTTTAAAAGAGTGACTTGCCAGTTAGCTGTTAAAACTAAACCCCGAGATCTGTCTTTAAATAGGGATACTAAGTATACTCCATTGAAAGTTTAAGAATAATTTTGTAAATTTGTATCCACAATGGCAACTGACAATAAGAATATATCAAAATATTATCTGTTCATAGATGAATGTGGCGACCATAACCTTGCAAAGTATGATCCGGGATTTCCCGTATTTACTTTGTGTGGTATACTCGTCGCCCAACACAATCTCAGGTCTTTAGGCAAAGCGTTTGAAGGTTTAAAGATAGAAATATTTGGGTCGAAAGAAATAATTATCCACTCTGTTGATATTCGCAAATGGCGTGGTCCTTTTTCCGTATTGGCAGATAAGGATCTGAGAGAAAGTTTTTTTTCGGGTATTGAACGAATACTTAATCAGAATGATGCCTATGTGATTGTAAGTTGTACTATTTTGAAGGAGCAGCTCAATAAATTCTGTGTCCGTGGTGAAGAAGATGACGTGTATGGCTTGTCTTTGTCATACCTCATTGAAAGAAGTATTTTTTGCGTTGACAATACTAGAAACGGTAAAATACCGAAGATTTCTATTGTAGTGGAACGTAGAGGCAAGAAAGAAGACAACAAACTACTCAATTATTATAATGGCTTGCGAAATCGTGGGACAAAATGGGTCACTGCCGAGCGTTTGAGAGCACGGATTGGTGATTTTGGCTTCAAGAACAAGAAGGATAACATCATAGGGTTGCAGATTGCAGATTTGATAGCATATCCCGTTACAGTTCATTTGCTACATCCGGAAAGACCTAATCCCTCGTATGAGGCGATAAGGCAGAATATCTTTCAGGATAATGGAGTTTTGCTTGGGCAAAAGGTAATACCACACTAAAATAAAAAAGAGCGGTCTTGCGACTGCTCTTTTCGACCGGGCGAAACCGATCCCTAAAATCGTTGCTTTCGCACTCGAAGTATTTCCTTTCGGGGAAACTACCCTTGTTTATAGTGCAAAGATAGTGATAAATCTGGACTCTGCAAAATATTAACATCCTAAAATTTATAAAAGTTTATGTTATGGCATTATCGGGTCTTGGCTTTATCTCAAATCAGGTCGATGGTTTTACCCATGTAAGAGTGTCTTATATGACATGAAGCATCGCGAATGTCCGAAAAAACATCTTACAGAGGCTACCGAATATCAACTTCACCAATATCGGATATAATCTCACTGAAAAGTAGCTAATATGCTGATATGTCC
>DAAJ01000100.1:16661-16793 GCA_001701115.1 Bacteroidales bacterium GP2 | reverse complement strand
AGCAGATTGAGCTCCGCAGGAGCGATTCTATGTATAACCCCTGGCAAGCGCATAACGCGCAGCCTGGGGAAAGCACAAAATATTTGCATATTTACAAAATAATCCTTACCTTTGCGCCAACAAAACAAAATA
>DAAJ01000100.1:16369-16500 GCA_001701115.1 Bacteroidales bacterium GP2 | reverse complement strand
TTCATCCGTTACGAAATAGATGAGAAAGCGCGCAGACGCGAGGCACGCCTTGCCAAAAAGCCTGCTAAGAAAACCAAGTCCACCAAAAATACCAAAACAGCTACTCCCTCTGACACCCCCAAAGCCGAAAA
>DAAJ01000100.1:0-16268 GCA_001701115.1 Bacteroidales bacterium GP2 | reverse complement strand
CGCATACGCGCTATGGCGCAGGACATCGTCAACGAGTGGCATACACAGGGGCGCACCCCTGAGAACGACGGCATCTTCATGCCACGCCTACGCCAGGAAATCAAGGAACGTTGCAACCGTATCCGGGAGCAGCTCGCGCAGATGCCCCCCAAGCACGACATCGCCGAGGCAGAGTGGCGTGACCTCCTCGCACGCACAGCGTAAGTAAATACTTTTGCCGGAATTGAACTAATTGCCTAATTTTGTCCTTATATCTGTAAGGATAAAGTACGGTAATTACTACCGCCCCGGAAAAGTTATTTATCACTTATGCCACAGACTCAATCAACATCACCTATGACCCTGGGCACGAAGCCCATTGGTAAACTGTTAGTGCAATACTCTGTTCCTGCGATTATTGCAAGCGTTGCAACATCACTTTACAATATAGTTGACAGCATTTTTATCGGGAGAGGTGTCGGCGCAATGGCTATCGCCGGACTTGCCATCACTTTCCCGCTGATGAATCTTGTAATAGCATTCTGTACCCTCATTGCAGTAGGCGGAGCTACTATCTCTTCAATCTTCCTGGGGCAGAAAAATATTGCACGTGCAACTGACGTTGTCAACAACGTGTTGAGCCTGTGCCTTATTCATTCAGTTGTATTTGGTGGGCTGACATTCATTTTCCTTGACCAGATTCTGTTTTTCTTCGGAGCTACAGAAGAAACCATCAGTTATGCCAGGGAATTCATGCAGATAATTCTGCTTGGCACTCCTATTTCTTATGTGTTCATAGGTCTTAACAACCTCATGCGCGCTACAGGCTATCCGAAAAAAGCCATGATTTCAGCACTTCTTTCCGTGGGAGTGAACATAGTGCTGGCTCCAATTTTCATTTTCACCCTTGATTGGGGCATTAAAGGAGCTGCGCTTGCAACTGTATGCGGGCAGAGTGCGGCGTTCGTATGGGTGCTTGCACATTTCATGTCAAAAAAGAGTTTCGTGCATTTCCGTCTTGACTGCAAATGGCTCACCGGCGGAATCATCAAGCGTATATATGCAATCGGCTTATCACCGTTTCTGATGAACGTATGCGCCTGCATAGTCGTCATTTTCATTAATAAGGCACTTCTTGACTATGGCGGTGATGCGGGCAATCTCTGTGTTGGTGCCTACGGCATACTCAACCGCACTACGATGTTCTTTGTCATGGTTGTCTTCGGTGTAACACAAGGCATGCAGCCGATCCTTGGGTTTAACTATGGTGCCGGACAGTGGGAACGAGTGATGCGCACCCTTAAAATCGGTATCGGTCTCGGAGTTGCAATCACCACTGTTGGATGGATAGTCACAGAGCTTCTGCCAAACACCGTCAGCAGCCTGTTCACCACAGATTCAACCCTAATTGAAATTGCCCGCCGTGGATTCCGCATATATTTCATCTGTTATCCGGTTGTCGGATGCCAGATTGTTATCCAGAACTTCTTCCAGAGTGTAGGCAAACCGAAGTTGTCAATCTTCCTGTCCCTTACACGACAGCTTATATTCCTGATTCCGTTCCTCATCATCTTCCCCCGGTTTTTCGGAGTTGACGGAGTGTGGGCAAGCATGTCGGCGAGTGATATAATTGCATTCCTTTTTGCAGTAGGCACACTTATTTATGAAGCGAAGAAGCACAAAAAGATGCAGAAACCAGCTCAAGTGAGCGAATCTAATTAATAATATGATTGAAGATGTATCCCTCCGCGTCGAGCCAGCCGTAGCAGCGTCAAAGTTGCGCCTTGTCGGGCTCGTGAGCACCAAGCTTGGAATCGACGCGAACCGCATAACAGACATTATCATTACTCGCCGCTCCATTGATGCGCGCCAGCGAAAAGTCGCTGTTGAACTTGGGGTAAAAGCGTTCATTGATGAGAAGCCCTCCACTACCTCCCTCTGCACTCCCGAAACATTTTCTCCACTTCCTGACTCCGCGCCACAGGCTGTTGTTGTCGGTGCTGGACCGGCAGGGCTCTTTGCAGCACTCCGCCTTATTCAACTCGGTATTCGCCCGGTGGTGGTGGAGCGCGGAAAAAATGTTGATGACCGCCGCAAAGACATGGCGCTTATTGCGAGGGAAGGGAAAGTAGACCCGGATTCAAACTATTGTTTTGGTGAAGGTGGAGCTGGAGCATACTCGGATGGAAAGCTCTATACCCGCAGTAAGAAAAGAGGTTCTATTTCAACTGTCCTTAATATTCTATGCCAACATGGCGCAGACGAAAGCATACTTATTGACGCACATCCACATATAGGCACAGACAAGTTGCCGGAAGTGATCAAGGCTATGCGCAAAACCATTGAACGGTGTGGAGGAAAAGTGCTTTTCTCCACAAAAATGACCGATATACTCACTGAGGATGGCAAAGTTGTTGGAATTGACACTACCGCTGGACTGGTTATGGGTCCGGTTATACTTGCAACCGGTCATAGCGCCAGAGATGTATATCACAAACTCACCCAAAGGAGCGTTTCAGTTGAGCCAAAAGGCATAGCGGTTGGTGTGCGCCTTGAACATCCCCAGAAACTCATTGACACAATCCGTTACCATAATCCCGGAGGACGTGGCAAATTCCTTCCACCTGCCGAATACACGATGCTTACCCGAGTGGACGGCAGAGGCGTATATTCATTCTGCATGTGTCCCGGCGGCTTCATCATTCCCGCGGCAAGCGAGCCAGGGCAAATTGTTGTAAACGGCATGTCACCTTCAAACCGAGGCACAAAATGGGCTAATTCAGGAATGGTTGTTGAAGTGCTTCCTGAAGATATCGAGGACACTCCCGGAGAACCATCGCTTAAAGTTTTGCGTTTTCAGGAAAAGATAGAGCAGAAGTTTTTTGATGAAGGAGACGGCTCGCAGAATGCACCGGCACAGAGAATGACAGATTTTGTGAAGGCGAAACCCTCAGCTTCACTCCCCGCCACATCATACGCTCCCGGAATACATCCAGCCAGAGTTGATGAGCTTTTGCCGGAACCGGTTGCTACAAGGCTGAGGAAAGGATTTGAGGAATTTGGACGCAAAAACAGAGGGTTCCTCACACCCGAAGCAACAGTCATTGGATGCGAAACCCGCACTTCCGCTCCGGTTCGGGTCATAAGGGATGATAATACCTTGCAGTCACTTAGCCATCCATCCCTTTTCCCATGCGGGGAAGGAGCCGGATATGCCGGAGGAATTGTGTCGGCGGCAGTTGACGGAATCAGATGCGCTGAAGCTCTTGCACAGACTATTAAAACAATTTGACTATGATTACAGCTTCACAGAAAAGGAAAGAAAACATCGCGGAGTATCTGCTGTATATGTGGCAGATAGAAGATATAATCCGTGCAAATGACCTTGATATTTCAAAGATTGAAAAGTCGGTTATCGACAAATACCCGAACCTTTCACCCGAGCAGCGCAAGGAGATGACCGAATGGTACGAGTCGCTTATTGACATGATGCGCCGCGAGGAGGTGCAGAAATCAGGACACTTGCAGCTGAACAAGAATATTATTGTACAGCTTGTAGAACTGCATCAGGCTTTGCTGAAAGATCCCCGCTTTCCTGAGTACACTGCCGAATTCTACAAAACTCTACCCTACATCGTGGAGCTTCGCAGCAAAGCAGGAGAAAACAAAGTTGGTGAGATAGAAACCTGCTTCAATGCGCTTTACGGTATGTTGCTCATGCGTCTGGCACATAAAGAAATCACCCCGGCTACACAGGAAGCTGTTTCACAGATTTCAAAATTCATTGCTACCCTGGCACGAAATTTTCATCTTGATGAAGCAGACAAGCTCTTCCCGCAAGAGAAATGATGGGAGGGAAAAGTGCTCTCCCACTTTTAAAAAACATTAAATTGCGCATTTTTGTCAGTTTCGATGTTACAAATGGAGGTAATTTTGCGTCCTATATAAGGAAGCAGACCAATCTGCCCCTTAATTTAACCAATCATTTATATGACGCGAATCAAAAAAATGGCGCTCTTTATAGTCGCTCTTGCTTCGGCTTTCTCGGCTTATGCAGCTGATTTCCGGGTAAAAGCATTTGTAGTTGACTCTGTCGGAGAGCCTGAAATGTATGCAACTGTAAAGGTTTTCACCCTCACAGACTCTGTAAAGCCGATTTCTACAAGTGTAACCAACGACAAAGGCATCATCAACCAGCAGTTAAAAAAAGCGGGAAAATACCGCCTGTATATCTACACTATAGGCAAATCCCCTTTCAACAGGCAATTTGAGATTACTGAATCCAACCCTGTCTTTGACTTCGGTAAAATTTCACTCAATAATGGCGACAAGGAACTCGGCATAGTGGAAGTTGTCGCAACTCGCCCCCTCGTATCGCTTGAAGTTGACCGTATTGGCTACGATGTGCAGGCAGACGACGAGGCTAAGACATCCATGGTAGATGAAATCCTTAAAAAGGTTCCAATGGTGAGTGTTGACCCGGACGGGACTATCAAAATCAACGGTTCAACGAACTTCAAGATTTACAAGAACGGTCGCCCGAACAACTCCTATTCAAATAATGCCAAGGAGATTTTCAAGGCACTCCCCGCTAATATGATTGAAAAGATTGAAGTAATCACTGAACCTGGAGCAAGGGAAGATGCTGAAGGTGTTAGTGCCATCCTCAATATAGTAACACTTAAGAATACCGTTACAAAAGGGGCAATGGGTACCGTTTCAGTCAACTACTCGACTCCAAGAATACCCGCGCCAAATATATGGCTGTCCGCGCAGTACGACAAAGTCGCGCTCTCATTTTACGGTGGATTGAGTTTCACCAATCGCCATTCCAGCAAAAGCCATTCTGAGTCGGAATCTGTTTACGAGCAGACAGGCAATGTCCTCACCGGTGAAGGAGAGTCCTCATCATCCGGCTTATTCGGCTACTGGGGATTGGAAGGCAGCTGGGAAGCTGACACACTCAATCTTGTGACATTCGAGTTTAACGGGTACACTTCACGCAATAAATCCAACAGCTATTCATTCATCCAGATGAAGGACGCACTCGGTAATCTTCTTTACGGCTACCGTTCCACGTCCAAAGCAGGACCAGACGGGTGGGGCGATTTGGGTGGAAACTTCAACTACCAGCGGTCTACCCGCACAAAAGGTGAAACAATCATATTCTCATACCGTTTTTCAAACAACAGCCAGAGTTCAAAATCCGACACCTATTATGAATCGGTGGCTGACAGGTGCGAGAATTCGTANNAAGTGTACCCGTTAAACTCGAATGTGGAAGAGAATTTTGAATTGCCATTTGGATATGAAGGCATTATTTCCGATTCCAAATCAACCGGCTGGGAACATACTTTACAGGTTGACTGGACAAGACCCTTTGCTAAACATCATACTATTGACATCGGCGGAAAATATATATTCCGTGACAACCACAGCGACACAGAGCGTGAGTATATCGGCTTGCGTGACAACGATTCCGAATTCAAGCAACTCACAAGCATAGGAGCGGTATTCGCTGACTATCGCCTGAATCTCGGCAAATTCGGGGCACGTGCCGGAGTGCGTTACGAATTCTCGCACCTGTCAGCCAAGTTCCCTGACGGTTCAGAAGAACCATTCTCCTCTGACCTCAATGACTGGATTCCAAGCCTCGGACTCATTTACAATCCCAACCGTCAGAACTCGCTGAAATTGTCATTCGGCTCACGCATTCAGCGTCCGAGCATTTACTATCTGAATCCTGCTGTAATAAATACACCGAACTCGACCTCTTCCGGTAATCCGGATCTTGAAAGCGTCCGCAAAAACTCCATGACCTTCCAATACAATATCATGAAGATGAAATTTAATCTCGGCATGACAGCTTCATATAATTTCTCTTCAAACGATATTATCTCAGTGAGTTACACAGAAGGCGACCACACTTACTCAACATACGAGAATGCCGGAAAACTGAAAAATGCGTCAATATACGCATATCTCAACTGGCGTCCCACAACCAAGACCTCCTTTATGTTTAGCGGAGGCATGAACTACAATTATACATTGAACCCTAATACCGGTGAAAAAGCTCACGGCTGGGGAAACAATGTATTCTTCCGGTATGCGCAGAACCTGCCTTACGACATCAACTTATCCATATATTCCAGCAGTTGGCTAAGCCCGAAGGGTCTTAACTCAAAATTCAGGGCAAGCGGCTGGAGCAATGTTTACTATGGATTAGATCTGCGTAAATCATTCCTCAAGGAAAAACGCCTTACCGTGGGATTAGGTATTAGAAATCCGTTTCACAGCAAGAATCCCGGATATATATCCTACAACTGGACCGACGGATACCATAGCCGCTCGTTCTCACAAAACAGATATTTCCGTTCAATGACACTTTCTTTAAGCTACCGCTTCGGCAAGATGAGCACAAGCGTCAAGAAAGTCAACAAATCCATCCAGAACGATGACGTTATGGGCGGTGGAGGAAATAATGCAGGCGGCTCCTCACAAGGCGGCGGAAATTGATTATGATTGATGATAATACACTAAACTGGATTGAGCTCAACGCCAAGGCTGATGCCTCGGCGTTGAGACTTAAATATGCAGGCGATTCTCTAAAGAGTTTCGCCATTTTGCAAATAGAGTGTAGGCGTAAGGCGGCATCGAAACTCAAGGAAACCCTTGCATGCAGGGAATTTGTTTTTCCTACCTCGCTTTCTGCGGAGCAATGCACGTCTGACATACTTGCAGACTTCCACTCTTCACTTGCAATAGGAGATTCAGTGCTTGACATGACTGCCGGGCTATGCATAGACGCATTCCATATTGCAAAGGTTGGGCGAAAAGTCACGGCAATAGATATGGATGAACGGCTGACAGATGCGGCACGGCATAATGCAAAAGTTTTAGGAATCCATAATTTTGAAGCGATTACAGCGGATAGCACAGAATGGCTTGCCGGGAATGACCGCAAATTTGACACAATATTCATTGATCCCGCACGGAGAGGAGACGGCGGCAAAAGGATTTTTGCTTTAAGCGACTGTGCTCCCGATGTTGTGGCTCTTCTTCCGTTGCTTAAAAAACGCTGTTCACGCCTTATTGTCAAGGCATCCCCTATGCTGGATGTTTCCAGTGTCATTGCCTCCCTCGGTGAAAACACCCGTATATATGTCACAGGTACTCCAACTGAATGCAAGGAGCTCCTTGCGGTAGTTGACTTTGACACCACGGCATCACCCGTCATTGAAGCTGTTACTCTCTCCGATAAAACCGACAGCCGTTTCGCTTTCACGCCACAGGAGGAGAAGGACTCTGTCCCGGAATACTCGATACCGGAAAATGGGATGTATCTCCTTGAACCATATCCGGCAGTAATGAAGTCCGGCGGCTTTTCAGTCCTTTCCTCACGGTTCGGTGTAGGCAAACTTGACAAAAACACCCATATTTATGTGTCTTCTTCGCCGAAAGATGAATTTCCGGGCGAGAACTTCGAGATAATAGAGGTGCTCCCCTTTGGCAAAGCGGCTATAAAATCGCTCCATTCAAAATATCCCGTGTTGAATGTCACAGCACGCAATTTTCCAATGAAACCGACTGAGCTCGTAAAAAAACTAAAGATAAAGGAGGGTGGGGATTTGCGGCTCTTTGCTGTTCGTGCAAATGGCACTCCACTCCTCATTATCGCCAGAAACACCAAACTTTCATAAAAAATTCTTATCTTTACCACGATTTTATACTGAAATGGCAGCAGAAGAAAGAATATTAGAGGACCAGGAACTAACTGACCGGCTAAAAGACCCGGTACAGAGCAGGGCGGCATTCACAGAAGTGATTGCCCGGTACTCCCGTCCCCTTTACTGGCAGATACGACGCATGGTGCAGAACCACGAGGATGCCGATGACCTTCTGCAAAACACCTTTATGAAAGCATGGGGTTCGCTTGACTCATTTCGCGGAGATGCAAAGCTCGGAACTTGGTTATACAAGATTGCGATAAACGAGAGCTTGAGTTTCCTTGAAAAAGAGCGTAAGTGCCTTAACATATCAATTGACGATGAAGCGCGTCCATTGATAGAAGCCATTGAAGCCGATCCATTTACCGATGGCGATGAAATTAAGAAAAAACTGCGTGAGGCAATAGCCACACTGCCTGAAAAACAACGCCTTGTTTTCAATATGCGCTATTATGACGAAATTAAGTACGAAGATATGAGCCGGGTGCTCGGCACCTCGGTTGGAGCGTTGAAAGCATCATATCATCTCGCCATAAAAAAAATAGAGCAATATTTTGAGGAAACAGATTAAACCATGAACCTTATATTATGTCTAAATCCCATAAAAGACAGATATGAAAGACAAAAAAGAATATAGCCCGATATTGGAGAAGGTCGACCATTCCGACGGCATGACAGTGCCACCGGGATATTTCGCCGACTTTGCCGCACGGATGGAAGCGCAGATTCCTGAAAGGACTGTTGTTGCTCCTCCGGCTGTGCGCTCCACATGGCAACGGATAAGACCGTATGTCTATATGGCGGCGATGTTTGCCGGCATCTGGTGCATGATGAAAATGTTTGACTTGATGCGTCCCGAATCAGCATCCCCGGCACCCATTCTTGCCGAAGCATTCTCCGATGACAATTTTATGAGTGATTACTATCTTGACAATTCATACGATGACGAATTTCTGGACAATCTTTACGAAGCAGGATATTCGCCCTCGGAATTATGCGAATCTAACTAACCGGAATTCAAAGATATGACAGCACGAATCCTACTTGCCACAGCTATAATTTTCTCGGCACTGCACCTTTCCGCCGCTCCACACGGGCAGAAAGAGGACAATAAGCCCGGCGACCGCACCGAGTGGTTCAAAGAGATGGGCAAATATAAAGCTGAATTTATTGCTTCTGAACTCAAACTCACTGACGAACAGAAGAGAAACTTCCTCCAGCTATATCAGGAAATGGAAAACTCCTCTGTAAAACTCGCCAAAGAGACAAGACACCTTGAAAAGGAGGTGAGGAAAAAAGGGGATGCCGCAACAGACCTTGAACTCGAAAAGGCGGCAGAAGCGAGAGCTGAACTGAAAGCCAAACAGGGAGCACTTGAAAAAGAGTATTTTGCAAAATTCAAAAAAATCCTGACACCGAAGCAACTGTTCAATCTCGGAGACGCGGAAAAAGCTTTCACCCGCAAGCTGATGGATTCCCACCGCAAACCGAAAAACAAGAGATAAGAGGACACAATCAACTCAACGCATCGACACGGATTACTGAATCAAACAATATCATGTAATCCGTGTTTTTCATATATCACAGATAGAAGCGTATGAAACACCATTCAACAATTTTTGCCGCCCTATTAGTACTTTTTGGCACGCTAATTTCACCTTCAAACCTAATGGCTAAAACACCAGACATAACATCGCCTGATTTTGCTTTTCCGGCAAAAGTCCGCAAAGATGCCAACCTCCGCTACGAAACCGCAATGAAACAAGGCAATGATATTGAAGCTCTCCGCGCCCTGGTGGACGCGGCACTTGCCGAAACCTCCATTGCCCCGGATTCAGCCGGAAACCAAGCTGATGCAATTGAGAAATTTGCCCAAAAATGCAAAAATGAAGCTGTTGCTTCACTTGCCTATCTGTTTTGCGCGAAAGCATACAACGATATTTACACCGCAAACCGATGGAATTTTGACCAGCGGACACTATCCCTGCTTCCAATGGATGAAAACATTCAGGCATGGAGCGGAGAACAGTTCCGCTATAAAATCAACAGTCTTTGTGACTCGGCAACCGCGCAATTAAAAAGCATCATGAATGTACCGGTTGCTGACTATAAGACCTTGGTTACGGTTCCGTCAGACGCGCGACCATTCTTCCCGACGGTAGCCGACTTCGTTGTTTCCGATGTCATTGAACTTAAAACTTCCATGTTAAATGGCAATGACCAGCTGCCTATCGGAGTGCTGAGCGACTCCGCCACTCCGGTAGCATTAAAAAAAATACGCCCGGAAATTTATGCAATCCTCAGCTTATACGATAAGTTGATTGACAACAGCAGGAACTCAACAGCACCTTACCTGTACTGGACCGTTGAAAAACTTGATTTTATCAGAAGCAGGATTTATTATAACGAGGATGATGCAAGGGATACCAAGTATAAGAATATCCTTAAAACACTTTTCAAGAAATTCTCCGGGTCACAATACTGCACTTTGCCTCTCAATGCGCTTGCCGTTGAGTCTGACGGCGACAACATTGATGAAGCCAAGGAAATATACGGCTATATAAAATCAACAATAGCCAAATATCCTAATGCACCTTTAGCAAATTGCCTTAAAAACGCCCTTGGGCAAAAAGGGAGGAAAAGCGTTGAAGTCATGCATAACCGTTTCCTCACTCCCGGTGGAACGCTTGAGGTGAAAATATCATCCCGCAATACTCCTGCCGCACATCTTACCCTGTATCGGCTGCCTGATAATTTCACCGACCTTAATAATTATGTAAGACTGGGTGCAGGAGCGGTAAAAACTGATAGCAAGACCGTCAATTTTTCAGGTGAAGTCCCTTTCATTGGTTCAGACACCATCGGATTTGCCATTGACCGTCCCGGAAGATATATTCTCGTGCCCTCTTTCAGCGGCGCGTCAAATAACCGTGAATCATATCCGGTCATCAATGTTTCCGCACTTACCGCAGGGGCGTTCAACGGTGAGGAACACAAAATTGTGGTTGTCGAGCCTGTTTCCGGCGCACCTGTTTCTGATTCTGAAATCATAGGATTCAAATGGAAAGGAAACGTGGCTGAAACCAAGAGCCTCGGCAAAACAGATTCCAATGGCTTCACTGTTATTTCCTCAAATTTCAGTGGCACCATCCGCCCGGTAAAAGGAGCAGACAGGTTTGCCGGCTCAATGTATGTATATGAAAATTATGATTCCAGAAGTTCCCGTAATGTCACCTTCTCATTCATAAACCTGTTCTGTGACTTGCCTATATACCATCCGGGGGATTCCGTTAACTGGGCTTGCGTTGCTTACAGTGCCTTTGGCGAGAAAAAAGAGGTAATGGCTGGAAAAGCCATCAATGTGGTGTTTATGGATGCCAACCGCACTCCACTTGACACCACTACAGTTACCACCGATGCTCTTGGACGTGCTTCCGGCACATTCTATATTCCGGAAGGACTTATTACAGGACGATTCACTATCCAGGCAAAAGCGGCAGAGAAACAGCTTAACGCTCAGGGAAATATGAGCGTGATGGTGAGCGACTACAAGCTACCGACATATATCCTTGAAGACCTGAAGGTTGAAAATGACACTCCAGCAAAGGGGAGCACGACATTCACCGGAATTGCAAAGACATTCTCCGGAGTTCCTCTTGCGGGAATATCTGTGAAAATGGATGTTGCATCACTTCCTAACTGGTGGCGTGCCGCCGGCTCATCCGAAAAATTCTATTCCGCTGAAACAGTTACGGACGCGGCTGGACGATTCACATTCATTGTAACAAAACCTGATTACGAGCTTGCCCCAAACACTGCCGGAGCATTCTCGGCGAGCTTCAACGCCACTTCTGCAACAGGTGAAAGCGCCACAGCCCAGAAAGTGTTCACACTCGGCACAAAATACCATATCATCGCTACTATCCCAGCCGACTTAAACATATCCTCCCCCGTGCGGCTGAATGCCTACGCAAGTGACGCTGAAGGGCTTCCG
This sequence comes from Bacteroidales bacterium GP2, assembly GCA_001701115.1. Classification (GTDB taxonomy): domain Bacteria; phylum Bacteroidota; class Bacteroidia; order Bacteroidales; family Muribaculaceae; genus Paramuribaculum. The sequence continues at coordinate 4,568 of DAAJ01000100.1, read as the reverse complement.
GTCAAAGAGCCGGTAAGATTCAGTGTAATGTCAGGCACTGACACGGTTTTGCGTGGTGAAATTGAAAATGGCAAACCGGTAGACCTTTCAGCACTTCCCTCCGGCATTTACACTTTCATATTCGATGCCGATAATGCAGCTCCGGAAGGAATAAGGAACATAGCCGTTTATCGTCCCAATGACCCGATGCCTCCGCGCAAATCAACCCTATGGATACCCGAAAAGATTGTTACTGACGGCTCAACGCTGCTTGTAGGCACGTCAAACAAAACCACAAATGTGCTTTACACCATAGTCCACAAAGACAAGATACTCAAGCAGGAGTGGCTGGCATACTCGCCCGGAATGCACAAGCTGAAGGTAAGCTTGCCGGATAATGCAGAGGATGCATATCTTTGGCTTTTCAGCCTTGCTGACTATAAGAGCACTACCGAGAGGATAAAGATTGAGCCACGCATACCATCCAATGACATCTCCATAACCACTGAAACATGGAGAGACAGGCTTATTCCGGGTTCACAGGAAACAATAACATTTAAGATAAAAGGTGGCGACAGCACAGGAGTAAAGGCGGCAATGATGCTTGATATGTTCAATGCTGCTTTAAAGACATTTGGAAACCATTCACTTGATTTCCACCCGCGCACGGGCTACATTCCCACAATGGATTTCAATGCGCCCAGAGCATTCTCCAACTCATATACCAATCTTTTCTCTCCATTCAGCTATCTTACATGCACTGATATACTTACGCCTGAATTAAACACCTATAACAGGAGTTTCAATCCCATAAGGATAAGAGGAGGCGCAATGAGGCTGTACGGGGCACGAAGCATGGCAAACGGAATAGAAACAAGTGAAGATGAAACTGAGGCACCCGCAGAAATGGTGCTTCAAGAATCCATTGTTGTGCAAGAACATAAAGCCATGGCAGCCGTTGCAACAGCTGATATGGCAAAAGAGGAATCCATTGAAGAAGAAGCCGATGCCGGAAGCAGCGAGGAGGGTGGAAACACCGGCAACTTTGAGTACCGTGACAGCGAAGTGCCGCTTGCATTTTTCGCTCCGGTGCTTACTACCGATGAATACGGCAACCTTTCCTACTCATTCACAGTGCCTAATGCAAATACAACCTGGCTTCTCAGCGCAATGGCATACACCTCAGATTTGAGGACCGCATCGCTCAACCGCTCCGCTATCGCCTCCAAGCCGATAATGGTTGCACCAAACCTCCCGCGATTTGTGCGCACCGGTGATGTAATTTTCATCGAGTCACAGATTTTCAATACAACAGAAACTACTGCAAGCGCAAAAACAGAGGTGCAGATTATAAATCCCGCTAACGGAGAAATCCTGCAAAGCGAGACATATACCAGTGAGATAGGAGCAAACGGTTCTGCGACCGTCCGTACAAAAGTGGCTGCGCCGTTTGACATTCCATTCATCTGTTTCCGCATAAAGAGTTCTACCGAAGGTTTCAGCGACGGCGAGCAGGCACTCATCTCGGTTCTCCCCTCCTCTACTCCTGTCATTGAATCCACGGATTTTTATGTGCCATCCGGCACGGACACCTACACTGTCAATCTGCCGAAATACAACCCTGACAGCCGTGTGACTTTCACCTATTGCGACAATCCTGTTTGGTACGTAGTTACGGCCCTGCCCGGATTGAGCCAACGCACGCTTGACTCCGCGCCGGAAGCCGCATGTAGAATTTTCTCTGCTGCTGTTGCCAAAGGGTTGGTCAGCAGGTATCCGCAGATTGCATCCGCATTGGAGGAATGGAGCAACAATCCGGCAGACAGCACACTTACCGGCATGCTGGAGCGAAATGCCGACATGAAATCATTGCTGCTTGCCGCCGCTCCCTGGATGCAGCAAGCTGAGAGTGATACCGAACGAATGATGCGCCTCGTGCTCCTGCTCGATGCAAAAGAGTGCGACAACGCCATAAATGAAGCTGTTGATTGTATTGAAAAACTCCAGAACGGAAATGGAGGAATCTCGTGGATAGGACAATACAAAGTGCCATCACTATGGGCAACATCTTCCGTGCTTGCCACTATCGGTAAACTCAACACCCTTGGATTCATGCCGGACAATGCACGCATGAAAAAAATCTGCGACAAAGCGCTCAACTATACCCAGAAGGAGTACTCTGACATATATATGAGGAGTCCTAAAAGCAGTTTCAGCACTTTTGCGGCTATAGCTTCCCTATGGACGGATTTCAAACCGTCAACAATAGGCAGGAGCATGATTTCGGTTGAAACACAGAAAATAGTGAAAAACTGGAAAAACATGTGCCTTGCTGAAAAGGCAAACGCGGCACTTCTCCTTTACCGCACAGGCAACCATGCGACGGCACGCACAATCCTGGCATCCCTTGATGAGTATGCTACAGTGAGTGAAACTCGCGGAATGTGGTGGCAACCGCTTGCGGACAGATCGCCAAGCATTGCAACAGTTTCCGCCACAGCCACTGCACTGACCGCCTATGCGACTATCGCTCCCGGCTCACCTCAGATTGAAAAAATCACCCAGTGGCTCATTCTCCAGAAACAGTCAATGGACTGGGGTACTTCGCCCGCAGCAACAGAAATTATCTCCGCCGTACTAACCTCCGCACCAAAATGGATTGCAAGAGCCGGAAAAACGGAAGTAAAACTTGGACGCCAGATACTCACCGATGAGGCAAGCGCTTACACAGGAGAAATGAAAATCAACCTTAATCCTGAGAAAGCATCCAAATCACACCTTAATATAATAAGAAGCGGAAATACTCCCGCATGGGGTGGAGTGGCAAGCTTCGATACAAGGAGCATGGAGAATGTTCAAGCGGCAAGTTGCAGCAATCTAAGCATTACCAAGCAATTTGTTGTTGCGGACGGTAACGGATGGACAACACGTGACACACTGAAAGTGGGTGATAAAGTAAAGATTACCTTGACAATCAAAAGTGAAACCGCAATTGATTACCTTGCAATCACCGACAGCCGCGCTGCTTGTTTTGAACCTGTTGAGCAGAAACCAACCCCTGTGTGGAGCGACGGCATCTGCTTCTACCGCGAAAACCGCGACAGCCAGACAAATATTTTTGTTAACAGGCTGCCTAAAGGCACCTTTGTGATAGAATATGAAATGTGGGTGAACAATGCTGGCACTTTTGCCTCCGGAATCGCAACCGCTCAAAGCCAGTATGCTCCCGAAATTACCGCCCATTCAGCGGGAAATCAAGTAACTGTGACCCAATAAATAGTTAACATAGACTAAAATTACCTATATTTTAAAGGATTTATGTTAATTAAAGGTTAAAATATGCTCCTACATTTGGAGGTTACAATACAAGTCTATACCTTTGCACCAGTTTTTCATGGTATTAGATTTAAGGTAAAAAGATTATTCGTCGTGATGACGAGTAATTTTTTTTATTTTTATAGGTTTGGAAGTGGCGAACAACACTTTTATTTTGCGGGGAAATTGAAATACTATACCTTTGTGAATCTAAATTATATCACAATGAGTTATACTGTAGGAGATGTGGTGCCCGATGTGCTCGGCACCGACCAAAACGGAAATGTTGTTAAACGCAGCGATTACCCCGGCAAATCAATCGCGCTTTATTTTTATCCTAAGGATATGACCTCTGGCTGCACTGCACAGGCATGCAACTTACGCGACAATTACCACGAGCTTCTGGACGCAGGCTACCAGGTCATTGGCGTAAGCGGTGATTCAGCTGCATCACACCAGAAATTCATAGCCAAAAATTCACTCCCCTTCCCTCTCATCGCAGATCCCGACCATAAACTCCTTGAAGATTTCGGCGTATGGGGCGAGAAGTCGATGTACGGGCGCAAATATATGGGAACTTTCCGCACAACTTTTATTATCGACCCGGAAGGAAAAATTACGCGCATCATCACTCCCAAGCAGATAAAGACATCAAACCACGCCGCGCAGATTCTTGAGAAATAGAATGCACGCCTCCATATATAAGAGGTGCGAAATAACAAATTGTAAGCATTTTTGCATTTTTTCTTGCAAATTATTGCAAGAACCGAATAAACAATATAATTTTGCAACGTCGGAAGGAGAATCTTCCATAGTTAAACAAATATCGGATTCAAAATGAAAGCATCTGAAATCATCGCCGACCTTAAGCGGCGTTTTCCCAACGAGCCGGAATACATCCAGGCTGTTGAAGAAGTAGTAACTTCTATTGAGGACACCTACAATGAATATCCCGAATTCGAGCGTTACAACCTCATTGAACGTCTCTGTATTCCCGACCGCATCTTCTCTTTCCGTGTAAGTTGGGTAGACGACAGCGGCAAAGTCCAGAACAACATGGGCTACCGTATCCAGCATAACAATGCCATTGGCCCGTACAAAGGCGGTATCCGTTTCCATTCATCAGTAAACCCCAGCATCCTTAAATTCCTTGCTTTCGAGCAGACATTCAAAAACTCACTGACAACCCTCGCCATGGGTGGCGCAAAAGGCGGCAGCGACTTCTCTCCCCGCGGCAAGAGCGATATGGAAGTGATGCGCTTCTGCCAGGCATT
>DAAJ01000020.1 GCA_001701115.1 Bacteroidales bacterium GP2 | reverse complement strand
GCTGCATAAAAATACGATAATATATTGAGAAATTTATTTAACCGCACATATTCGCCGAGTCTGGCTGTGTCAGTAATCCCCGTCGTTGTTCTTCTTGTTTCCATAATAGGGTTGATTGTAGTATCGGGTGCCTCGGTTGTGCAGGATTACAGCTATTTTATCCTTCTTGGCGCGGCAGCGATATGCATCGCTTTGTCGCTTGTTTTCACCCGGCGGCGTGTTTCCACCTTGTATCTTGGCATTCGCAAGAGTGCAAAGCAGATATTTCCGGCAGTAATAATATTGTTCTTTATCGGCACTTTGAGCGCTACATGGATGCTGAGCGGAGTTGTGCCAACTTTGATAGACTATGGGCTCAGGGTATTGAACCCGAAAGCTTTCCTGCTGATAGCTTGTGCGGTCTGCGCAGTTGTGTCGGTTGTCACGGGTACTTCGTGGACAACTATTGCCACAATCGGAGTGGCTTTCATGGGTATCGGCACAGTGCTTGGCTATAATCCGGCATGGATTGCGGGAGCGGTTATTTCTGGCGCTTATTTCGGTGACAAGGTTTCACCGTTGAGCGACACTACTGTGCTTGCGGCAACTACTACCGGGGTTGACCTGTTCACCCACATCCGCTACCTGATGCTTACAACTGTGCCCGCTATGACTATTGCCTTGATAGTTTATGCGGCGGTTGGATTCTTTACCGATACTGTGAGCGATGAAAGCGCGATGAATATCCGGAATGCAATCGAAGGTACTTTCAACACCACTCCATGGGTCCTTGTAATTCCCGCTCTGACTGCTGTGCTCATCGCCATGCGTGTGCGCACAGACATGGTGCTCCTGTGCAGCTCCTTTTTCGGTCTTGCAGGCATTTATATTTTCCAGCCTCAGATAGCTTCGGCTCTCGCCGGGGGAAGCGATGTGTGGAGCAATATTGCAAGTTGCGTGAAAATCCTTGCTACATCTACCCAGGTCCATACCGGCGATGCTACGCTTGATTCTCTGATGGGGACATCCGGAATGGCAGGAATGCTGCCAACGGTTTACCTCGTGCTCAGCGCAATGGTGTTCGGCGGAGTGATGATTGGCAGCGGAATGCTTTCCACAATCACCCATTCTATTACTAAACATCTCCATTCTCCGAAACATCTTGTCAGCACCACTGCTGCGAGCGGAATTTTCCTGAATGCTTGCACAGGTGACCAATACCTTTCAATTATCATCGGGGGCAATGTTTACAAGAATTGCTACAAGAGAGTAGGGGTGAAGCCCCAGCTTCTCGGCAGGACTTTAGAGGATTCTGTATCTGTCACTTCTGTCCTGATTCCGTGGAATTCCTGCGGACTGACCCAAAGCGCAGTGTTAGGAGTAGCTACCCTTGCTTATATGCCGTTCTGCATATTCAATATCATGAGCCCTGTCATGACTCTGGTAATGGCATGGACAGGATGGAAAGTCCGTCCTGCAGTGCAGACGGCACAACCGGCAGCCTAAATGTAATTGCAGTTATTCCTCCTTATTGTTTTTGCGTGACTGTTCACGCATCCTTTCCCTCTTTTTCAGAGTGAGGTGAAGCAGGTATATGACAACCAATGTCAGACCGATCACTCCGAAGTAAAACAGGTAGTGTCCGGCAAGGAACTCGCCGCGACCGATGTAGCTCATTACTCCAAGGTAAATGAGCAATATGACGGGTATTACAACGCTCCTTTTCATTCTTCAGGCTCTTTCTCAACAATTGTTGTGAGGTATGGCGATTCCTCCGGCATGAATAATCCGTCGGTGAGATGACGGTATATTTTCAGGCAAGCCCAGGCATCGATTGATGCATATTTCTGCTGCGCGTCATTGAGCTCGTCAGCTTCCCAGTTTGAAAGCCTTTGCCCTTTGGAAATCCTTTCCCCGAATAATATGCCATATATTTTTTGAAGGCTTGCGTCAGCAATCATGTAGTTTTTGACAAATGCTTGTAGGTCGAGGAAATTTTTCGGTTCAAATTCCGCGCTCCGGTGCATCACGAAAAAATCATCTTTGAGCGACAATCCCACTTTCAGCACTGTGTCGCACTCCAGAAAACGCTTTACAGCACCTTCAAGCCCGAGTTTGTTGATGCGGAAAAGCCAACAGCGCTCTCCGTTGCTCACTTGCATCAGTGCAACGTTGTTGGTCTGTCCCTTCCGGAACGCCGGACGCGTTTCAGTGTCAAATCCGACAACAGGGCTCCGCATAATGGTTTCAATCGCGGTTTCAGCCTGTTCGGGAGTGTTGATGATGGTAATGGTTCCTGGATAAGCAACCACCGGCATGTCTGCGAGTTGCTCTTTTGATATGGTGATGACAGTGCGTGAATTCATTTTATACTGGGAACGAGAAGCACCGGTGTACCGGGGAACAGTTTCCCGACATACATTTTCATATATTCGAGCGAGTCCTCCGCTATAGTGGCGTCATAGTCAAAGTGAGTGTTATAGAGGAGCGAGTGAAGTGCCATACCTCTTGTTTTCAATGCTTCAAGGGCAAGGATGGTGTGGTTGATTGAGCCAAGTTTGCCGTTTGTGACAAGGCACACCGGCAGATTGTTGGCAAGCGGGAAATCAATGGTCAGGGTGCCTTCATAATCGAGGGGCACCATCAGTCCTCCAGCGCCTTCAACAAGAAGCACCTCATACCTTCCGGCAAGTTCATGCATGCTGCGTTCAATTTTATGCAGGTCAACCGGTCGGTTGTCGATTTTCGCCGCGAGAGATGGCGATGCCGGATAGGTGAATATTTCCGGTGCCGTCAATCCGAGAGCATCTTCTGGTAATGGACCTGTGCCCATTATGCGGCGGTGCACCTCTATATCCTCTGAAAAACCGATATTGCCCGTTTGCACGAATTTCATTGTGGCAACGCTTTTGCCCTCTGCGGCAATCTGTGCGGCGAGCCAGCCTGTGGCGTAGCTTTTACCGGCGTCGGTGTCGGTGCCGCTTATAAAAATTATTTCACCTTCGCCTTCTTTCATTTTCTTTTTCTTTTTACCGGAGTCTCCTCGTCGGCAAACCTGTTGGGAAAATCAATTTTCACCTTGGGATGCGTCATTGCCCAGATAACGAGGAATATTCCTGCGAGAATAAACGGTATGCTGAGCAACTGTCCCATGTTCAGCGTCATGTTTGCCTCAAAGCCCACCTGGTCGTTTTTTATGAACTCAATCAGGAAGCGGGGCAGGAAAATGCCTATGAAGAACACTCCGAATATAAGCCCGGGGCGGGTTTCCGCATTCTTGCGCCAGTACATCCACATCAGCAATGCGAACAGTGCGAAATAGCAGAATGCTTCATACAGCTGGGTCGGATGGCAGGCAAGCCCCTCGTACATTTCATGCCACTGGCGCGAGCGGATGAACATGAATCCCCACGGCAGGTCGGTCGCCGTGCCGAAAATCTCGGAGTTCATGAGATTGCCAATGCGTATCATTCCGCCGACAAGCGCGATAGGTATCACAAGGCGGTCAAAAGTCCAAATAGGATTGCGCTTGGTCGTGAAAATCGAGTACAAGATGACCGCGAGAATTATGCCTATGGTGCCTCCATGGCTTGCAAGCCCGCCTTCCCACACTTTCACTATTTCAAGAGGGTGGGCGCTGTAGTAGCTCCATTCATAGAAGAAAACGTGTCCGAGGCGTGCCCCGATGATGGTGGCGCCGACAACCCAAAGCAGGAGAATACCGAGCCATTTCTCAGGTGCGCCCTCATGCTTGTAGATTCTGCCGAGAATATTGTAGCCGAGCAGGAAACCTACAGCAAACATAAGCCCGTACCATCTCACGGTTATTGGTCCGGAGATGATATCGGGATTAGCGTTCCATACTATGAAATCAAGCATAGTTGAATCAATAAGCAAAAATGGGATAATTCTCCATCATGTCGTTGACGCGCTTGCGCACATCGCCGATAACAGCTTCGCTGTCCGGAGCGGTGAGAACCTCGTCAATCATATCCACAATCTTAGCCATTTCGCCCTCTTTCACTCCGCGGGTTGTGATTGCGGGAGTGCCGAGGCGGATGCCTGAGGTCTGGAAAGGTGAGCGGGTATCAAACGGCACCATGTTTTTGTTTGCGGTGATGTCTGCTTCAACGAGTGCTTTCTCGGCAACCTTGCCGGTGAGTTCGGGGAACTTGGTGCGCAGGTCAACAAGGATGCAATGGTTGTCTGTGCCGCCGCTCACAATATTGTAGCCTTTGGCGATGAGCGCCTCCGCCATAGCCTTGGCGTTTTTCTGCACCTGCTTCTGATACTCCTTGTATTCAGGCTTGAGCGCTTCGCCGAAAGCAACGGCTTTGGCGGCGATGACATGTTCGAGCGGACCGCCCTGCACTCCGGGGAACACAGCGCTGTCAAGCAGTGAAGACATTTTGCGCAGTTCGCCTTTGTTGTTGGTCTTTCCGAAAGGATTTTCAAAATCCTTGCCAAGGAGAATCAGTCCGCCACGGGGACCGCGGAGGGTCTTATGGGTTGTTGATGTTACGATATGGGCGTATTTCAGTGGATTGTCGAGCAGCCCGGCAGCAATGAGCCCTGCGGGGTGAGCCATGTCAATCATGAGTATAGCACCGATTTCGTCAGCAATCTTGCGCATGCGGGCATAATCCCATTCGCGTGAATATGCGCTTGCGCCGCCGACAATGAGTTTCGGGCGCTCCTTGAGGGCAATCTCCTCCATCTGGTCATAATCGACAAGACCGGTTTCCTTGCTCACATTATAGTCAAGTGCCTGGAACATGAGACCGGAGAAGTTCACAGGGCTTCCGTGGCTCAGGTGTCCGCCGTGGCTCAGATTGAGACCGAGGAATTTATCGCCCGGTTTGAGAACCGACATGAACACAGCCATATTTGCCTGTGCGCCGGAGTGGGGCTGCACATTGGCATATTCAGCTCCGAAAAGCTCCTTTACGCGGTCAATGGCAATCTGCTCTACTTCGTCAACAACTCCGCAGCCGCCGTAGTAGCGATGTCCGGGATAACCTTCAGCGTACTTGTTGGTGAGGCATGAACCCATTGCCTTCATAACATCGTCGCTCACAAAATTTTCTGATGCGATAAGCTCGATGCCTTTTTTCTGGCGCTGGTGTTCGCGCTCTATGAGGTCAAAAATTACTTTGTCTTTTTCCATTTTTCTGCGGGGTTAAATGATTGTTTCAAGGCGCAAAATTAATCAAAAATTATGACAATACAGCCGCTCAGCCCTTTTTCTTGACGCTCCAGCCAAACCTCCCTATCTCCGCGCCCTGGCTGTAGTAGTGTCCGTGGGAGTAGTTCATAAGCCCGGCGGCGCCGAGGTCAAATGCCCCTGTCCCGGGGTCGATGAGCTCGCTCTTGGCAAGCACGTCAAGCACTTCGCCGATAAACATGTCATGGCTGCCGAGGTGCAGTATCTCACGCACGCGGCACTCGATGCTCAGAGGCGATTCCTCAACATACGGGCAGGCGACTTTCACTCCGGGCTTCGGGGTCAATCCTGTTTCCGCCCATTTGTCGTAATCCCTGCCGCTCCTCACTCCGCACCAGTCAACGGCTTTTGCCATAGCCTCTGTCGTAAGGTTTACCGTAAACTCCATGCACTCCTTTATTATATTATAGGAGTGGCGCTCCGGGCGCACTGAAATGTAAAGCATTGCCGGGTCGGTGCAGATTGTCCCGGTCCATGCCACTGTGATTAGGTTGGAGGCGTTCCTGTCGCCGCAGCTGACAAGAACAGCGGGAACCGGGTACACCATTGTGCCCGGCTTCCATATCTCGCGTCCGTTCAGCATATCTGTGCGTCCGCGCTGTTCACAGTTTTGCCGCAATAGTGGCAGCGGATGGTCGCATTGTCGCGGTCAACGAGCTCAAAGCGCGTGCGCATCGGCTCATTGTTGGTGATGCACTTCGGATTTGAACAGCGCACAACTCCGATTATGATGTCCGCAAGCTCAACCGCACGCTTTTCAACAACCTCGAAATCGCGGATGATGTTGACTTTCGCTCCGGGGGCGATGATGGCTATGCGGTTCAGCACAGCCTCAGGAATTGTCACGTCCGCAATCTTGATGATGCCTTTTGAGCCCATGCGTTTGCTCGGCAGGTTGTTGCCTATGGTAAGGTGGGTGTCAACATTTTCAAGTCCCAGAAGTTTGACTACCTTAAAAAGCACTTTGCTGGGAATATGGTCTATCACTGTGCCGTTTTCAAGGGCGGCAACTGCGAGTTCTTTCTTGTCTTTGCTCATGGTTCCGGGATTAATTCTTTTCAGGGTCGATGCCGAGGGCGCGGCAGATTATTGCCTGGCGCGCGAAGAGTCCGTTGCGTGCCTGGTCGAAGTAGTATGCTTTGGGATTGTCGTCCACATCCTGGTCTATCTCGTTGATGCGGGGCAGGGGATGAAGCACCCTCAGGTTCTCCTTTGCGTCGGCAAGCATTGAATTGCGCAAGGTGTATAGGTTCTTGACCTTCTCGTACTCCATGATGTCGGTGAAACGCTCCCTCTGCACTCTGGTCATGTACAGAATGTCGCTGCTGTTGATTACCTCCGGTGAAAAATCGGTGTGCTCTTTGTACTTTATTCCATGCTTGTCGCAGAAATCCTTGTATTCCGCTGGCATCTGGAGCTCGTCGCATGCAACAAAGTTGAATGTCGGGTTGAAATAGCGCATTGCCATGAGCAGGCTGTGCACTGTCCTGCCGTATTTCAGGTCGCCAACCATTGTTATGGTAAGGTCATTTAGCTTGCCCTGCGTCTTGCTGATGGAGTAAAGGTCAAGCATTGTCTGCGAAGGATGCTGGTTGGAACCGTCGCCTGCATTGATGACAGGCACTTCGGTAACCTCGGTGGCATATCTTGCCGCGCCTTCGAGATGATGGCGCATCACGATCAGGTCGGCATAATTACTCACCATTTTTATTGTGTCCTTAAGGGTTTCCCCTTTGGCAGAGCTTGAGGTGTTTGCGTCGCTGAAACCGATAACGCGGCCTCCAAGGCGGTTTACTGCAGTTTCAAAGCTGAGGCGCGTGCGTGTTGACGGTTCAAAAAAGAGGGTTGCAACCACCTTGCCGTCAAGCACTTTAAGGTTGGGATTCTCCTCGAAATATTTCGCTTTCTCAATGAGTTCCAGGATTTCATCACGGCTGATGTCATCGATGGATACAAGACTTTTGCTGTTCATGTCACCGGATAATGTTGGTTATACACGCAAAATTAATACATCCTCCCCGCATTGCAAACTTTTGTCCCATATTATTCCCGCCCAATATGCGTCATCAATATGCCGCGCAAGCGATTTTGCACGCAGTAAAATTTGTTTTACGGGTATAATTCTTAACTTTGCAAACGGATTGGCTGCTGCCGGTCCGCGACATATTTGATAAAAAGAGGCGTTATGCTCAATCTTGTGATTGTGAACGTAGGAAATTCATCAGGGACAAGGATTAGCATAGGAGTTCTCACGCTCATAGCGTGGGTCACTATTGTTACATCTGTCCAAATGGTTTCCTACGACCTGCAATCACGACGTGGCATAGTTGGCTCACGTCTTTTAATTTTACACCGCCTTTGGGCTGACAGCGGATTGTTTGTGCAATGAAAAAAATCATCTTTCCTTTAGCATTGGCTGCAAGCCTGCTCTTTGCGGGCTGCCAGGACCATGACAGTCCTGAACTTTCGCCTATCGACACCTCAAAAGTCAAAATCACATCCGAGGTCACTGCCACACCCACCGTTATGTGGCTCAATCCTACCGAAGAAATTACCGTCAAGGTTTCAAATGTCGATATGTCCGCACCAAAAGGTGTTGTGCTACGCAATATCAATCTCATGGTGGAGGGAGTTATGTATATGCAGAAACCTTTTGCCGGAGATGAGCTGGAGTTTAAATTGCCCCTTAACCGTTTGCCTAAAGGGCGTGTCAATATTGCGGTATGGGGAGAGCTTATCCAGAAAAACAGCCGTGACGCACAGATTATAATAGCAGACAATATCCAGCGCATTATCTTTTCAGAAACTCCCGATTTTGCCTGTGATGTCACGGTTGATGTTGAAGTCAAGGCTAAATCAACATCCGGCGAGGAATATTCCCGCTCTTTCCAGGTTGAGTCTGATGCTGGCTCATACATACCTGTGCCTGCGTCCGAACTCTATTGGACCCCTCAAAGTGGCACTGCTGACAAACTCGACATTACAATGACCGCATCAGCAAAATCATATTCAACCAACTCCACCTTGAAATCCGACGTTGACAGGATTTACTGGAGCCAGGCGGGTTTGGGAAGCAATATCCTGAAAATCTCCATTCCCAATGTTCCCGGCACCCTCTCCTCTGATTCCTATAACAGACCTGTGCTGGTGGTGAATACGGTTGAATCAGGCACTTGGGAGAATGTGACTGTAGAACCTAAGAATATGACTTACGGTTTCATCATTATAGAAAGCAAATAATAAATCCCGGCGAACAACTCTTTGCTCCACGGTGTTATAAAACCAGAAAACAAATCAAATTAAAATCAATAAGCTATGAGTAAAGAAAAATACGTTTGCGAAGTTTGTGACTGGATTTATGATCCCGAAGTTGGTGACCCCGAAAACGGAATTGAACCCGGAACATCATTTGAAGACCTCCCTGAGGATTGGGTATGTCCCCTCTGCGGAGTTGGCAAAGACCAGTTTGCCAAAGTTGACTGACCCATACTGTCAAAATATAAAAAATACAGGCGTGCACGCCTGTATTTTTTTTATCCGTCCTCGCCGAAGCCACTATTATCTTTTCATCAGGTACTTGTCAGCGCGTCACAGGAGACAGGATTTCCTCTCTCCTCTATTCCGGAACATAAATAATGTCACCGTTTTCAAGCTCGTATGCTATGCCCACACGCTTACCCTTGTTGCCGTTCTGGTTCTGGTCATCCGAGGGAGTGTAGCGGTTTATCTTGTCGCCCTCCTTGGTTATAATCTCCATATTTTCCTTTCCCGGATTCTTCACCATTGTGAAATCCTCCTGTGAGAAAATCTCAGTCATATTGAAGCGGCTCACAAGCGCCACCATCAGCGCCACCGCAAAAACCATCGCAACATCAAAAAGGTTGCTCACAACGCTCATCGGATCGCTATCCTCCCCGCGCCGCAATATCGCCCTTCGCCGTCTCATCTCTTCTGCTGGTTAAATGTCTGTGCAACATAGTCCAGGATTGTTAGGTTGCGCATTGCCCAACGCTCACGAGCCTGCTGGGTAACGAATCCTATCGCGCTGACAACCAGCCCCACAACCGTTGTTGCAAAGGCTACCTGCATATTGTATGCCATTGAAGCTATGTCACCGGTTGCAAGACCTACCAACGCCGGTCCCATCGGTATGAGCGTGCCCATAAGCCCTAAAATAGGACCCATTTTGGTGAGTATTTTTGAACTTGCAACGTTTTTCTCCGCTTCAAGCTCATATTCGCTCACAAGCAGCTCCATCCGTGCATCATTTCCGCGTGCATCCGCCACCTCCTTAAGGTATTTCACAATCAGCGACCCGTTTTTACCGGAAAGCCCCTCGATGTTGGCTGCAATATCTTCCGGAGCGCAGTTTTTAATCTTCTCTTCTACTGTGGCGGAAGTTTTGCGCTCGTTCATGTATTGCCCGAAGAAAGCACCGATTAAAATCAAGGCACGTGCAAAGAAATAAATCAGCAGCACTATCACAGGCACAAGCAATCCTGTGGAGATCCAGTAAAGGATGTTTGAAATTACGTTCATAGTTTTATTCTGTTTTTACGATTATACAATATTGACCCCGCCAAAGCTCCGGCAACGCATAGCACGGCAATAGCGGCGAGTGCCGGAAAGTTTATTTCGTTTGAGCCGGTTGCGGCTGTGCGCCCGTTCACGGTGGTTATCACTCCGAGCATTGCGATTATGCAATTCGTATAGAAAATAAGTTCAAGGCGCACAGGTTTTTCCGGCATCAGGTATTTCATTCCGGCGGCAAATGCCGGAAAGCCGATGAATATTGCCGCTCCGAGTGAATATGACACTGTGAAGAAGTCGGTTCCGGAAAATTCAAATATCAGTTCTACAAGGCATGAAAACATCACCGGAAATATAAGCACTCCCGGGACGTAAAGCAGTATGCCGCGCAATATCCGCTCTTTGAGTGACTCTCCTCCTGTGGCGGAACTCATGCAGAAAGCTATCTGCAGTGCCACATCCACCGTCAGCAGCACTGCGACATCGAGCATAAGTTCCGGGGTTGCAATCCACTCCTGGATTTGGGTCTTGGATTGCTCTGCGGCGAAATCGGTGCAGAAAATTGTTGCGGCGGCAACGATTCCCGCTTCAATCACGCACGGCAGCAGCCGC
>DAAJ01000063.1 GCA_001701115.1 Bacteroidales bacterium GP2 | reverse complement strand
TGTCACAGCATTCGTTTAGGTTCATTACGCACATGATTTATACGGGAATATATAATAAATTGGACTAAAAAATTTAGTGATGCCAATCTTAATTTTAGGGGTCAGTAAATATTTATACAAGTGTGAATATTTTTCCACACTAGCTACCATGGGAGGGGCGGAATAGAGGCAGGATTGACGGTGGAACGTATGCGCCATTCCGCTGGATAAAGATTGTTGGCGCGGTTGCCGAGATTTTTCACAAAACCGAGTGGACGCCCGTTGTAGTACAACAGCGTAATACCTTTAGGAGTATTGTCCGGGAGCTTCAATGCTTCGCATCGCAGGTATTGCAGTGCCGTCAAACGATCCACCTCCACTGCAGGGAAACAGCCCGGCGAAAGGATAGTGCTCAAGGCAAGTTGCTGCGTAGGAATAAAGTCACGCCCCTTTATTATCGCGATTTCCATCGCCGGGCGGAGTTCTTCGGGCATTTCGAGCGCAAGCGGGGTTGTGGAAACAGCAACCACCTTGTCTTTCTCCTCAACAATCTCTACCGATGCCTCAGGGAGAAGCCAGCCACGTATGTCCGCTTTAGCCTGCATGGCTTTGCGTTGCCTAGCTTTGCTTTTCACATTTTGCCGGAGAGTACCTGAAGCTGGTTTGCGCAACACGGCAATAAACAGCCCTTCTCCACGTATGATGCCGGGAATGAACCTGTAACATGGGAAATCCACACCGATTCCGGATGAAATGCTCCATGAGGCTTCCACGGGAATCTCTATCGGTATTGCTCCAAATTCATCCATCATCCATTGCACCATTTCTTCATTTTCAGTGCGGTTGAATGTGCAGGTGCTGTAAACGAAATATCCTCCGGGCATCAGTGCCTGCCAAACATTCTCCACAATTTCTTTCTGGCGGCGGGCACACGATTCAACAAGCCCGGGAGACCATTGTGCCACAGCCTCAGGGTCTTTCCTCATCATACCTTCGCCGGAACATGGCACATCAGCAGCAACCACATGGAACAATCCCGGATATTTTCTGAAGATTTTTGTATCGGCATTTGTGACTTTCACATCCGGCTTACCCCATTTCGCAAGGTTCTCGCGGAGGATGTCAGCACGTGTACGGACAAATTCATTTGCCACCACAACACTCCCCTGCGGCAACGCATCAAGAACAGCAGTAGTTTTGCCGCCGGGCGCGGCGCAAGCGTCCAGCCATCTCACCGGTTGACCTCCGGCAATCACATCTGCCACACGAGCGATAAACATAGATGCGGCATCTTGCACATAGTATGTTCCCTGATGAAGCTGGGGGTCAAAAGTAAACGCACCTCTTTCAGGGAGATAGAAACCGCCTTGCCACCATGGCACCGGAACGGCGGCAGATGGCAAGGCAGTGTTTTTTCCGGGGTTCAGCCTTACTGACACTTCCGGCTGTGCCGCCTGAAGCGTATCCGCCAGACCTGAGAAGGGCGCGAAACCATACCCTTCTATCATGTTGACGAATTCCTGCGGCAGCGTCATATCAGATAGAGAGGCGGCGGAGTGTGTCAAGCAGGGCACGGTTTATAGGCTTGTCATTTTTGATAGCCTTTGAGAAGGGCACATAAACAATGTCATCGTTCTTAATGCCAATCATCACATTGCGCTGGTCATCAAGAAGGGCATCGATTGCAGCAGCGCCCATGCGTGAAGCGAGGATACGGTCGTGAGCCGTCGGAGAACCACCACGCTGGAGGTGACCGAGAATAGACACGCGCACATCATAGCCCGGGTATTCATTTTTAACACGTTCAGCCATGCCCATTGCTCCGCCGGTGACAGGGCTTTCTGCAACAAGCACGATTGATGAGTTTTTGCTCTTGCGGAATCCGTTTTCAATGAGCTCGG
Source organism: Bacteroidales bacterium GP2 (assembly GCA_001701115.1). Lineage (GTDB taxonomy): Bacteria > Bacteroidota > Bacteroidia > Bacteroidales > Muribaculaceae > Paramuribaculum. Next base: position 663 of record DAAJ01000063.1, on the reverse strand, counting down.
CAAGCTGGTCGACCTCGGTGGATATTTCCGGTATTATAGCAGCCTCAGCTCCGGAAGCGATTGCACCGTTGAGGGCAAGGAAACCAGCGTCACGTCCCATTACCTCAATGAAGAAAAGACGCTCATGGCTGGTTGCCGTGTCGCGGATTTTGTCGACACATTCCATAATAGTATTGAGCGCAGTATCATAGCCTATAGTAGTGTCGGTGCCGTAAAGGTCATTGTCAATGGTTCCGGGAAGACCGATACAGGGGAAATTGAATTCGTTAGCAAAGACCCTCGCACCTGTAAGAGAACCGTCACCGCCGATAACAACGAGTGCGTCAATCTCATGGCGGCGTATATTGTCGTAAGCAAGCTGGCGACCTTCGGGAGTTGCGAACTCAGGGCATCTTGCAGTTTTCAGTATTGTACCACCCATCTGGATGATGTTGCTGACATTCTGGGTCCTGAATTCCTGGATTTCATCGGAAATAAGTCCTTTGTAGCCTCTGTATATGCCTTTAACCTTAAATCCGCTGAAAATAGCAGAACGGGTCACGGCGCGGATAGCGGCGTTCATTCCGGGGGCGTCACCTCCTGAGGTGAGTATGCCGACACATTTGATTTCTGACATCTGTTTTATTTTTAAGTGTAAATAATTATTCAATTACCGATCACGTC
>DAAJ01000124.1:7487-8130 GCA_001701115.1 Bacteroidales bacterium GP2 | reverse complement strand
AGAAGAGGAGATAGCTGAAAAAAGCAGAAATGCGGACGCTGAGGATTACGATTCCCTCACTGGAACAGTGCCCCCTCTTAACATCCTTTCAATTGACCTTGTAGATACTTTGACAAGCTTTGATCTGGGTGAAATCCGTCTGCCAAAAGACATGCCCGATACATACCATCCAAATAAGTGCTTCGTTGTGGTTAAATGCAGGAATTTCAGCGTAAAAGGAGTGCCAGGTGGAACAAGTATAAAGCTTTTCCTTGAACCGACAAAAATTACTCCGGAATTCGTGCAAGGTGAAATTCCAATGAAATTTTTATACTCGAATTCATTTAGTTTTCTGGATTTTGAATTTGTCAAAGGTACTCCTGAGGGAAAGTTCAATGGAATGGTTGAAATCCGTGCACAGGGATTCAGTGAACCGATAAAACTTCCCATCTCTGGCACCATAGTGTATGAATGATACTTGTAAGTTGACTTTTCCTCTCCTTTGATTGATGAAACGATTCTGACAGCTTCAAAACATTTATGCGTTTGGAATGACTGTGATTATGGCGGTTATTCCAAACGCATCTTTTATACTCTCCGGCTCGGTTCGTCTCTAAGCTATGACGCGCACTGCCGAGCGCGTCCCGAGAGTAGCCTCGTGGTT
>DAAJ01000124.1:7189-7398 GCA_001701115.1 Bacteroidales bacterium GP2 | reverse complement strand
GTGTTGCGGTCGCTTTCGCTCCCTTAACACCGCGGCTACTCTCTGCGTACGCTCTCCGGCGCACGTTCCCACAGCATGAGGATAATGACAACTGTGACAATAGTGGCTTCGTAGATGCCGCGGCTGTATAAAACAGATCTGGAGGATGCTTTTTTACCATATCTGAGCACCGGAAATACGATTTTATAAGAAAAATAGTCCTCAAAAAT
>DAAJ01000124.1:0-7096 GCA_001701115.1 Bacteroidales bacterium GP2 | reverse complement strand
TCCTTTTCCTGCCGCGAAAAGGATCCAATCAATGTCAACCAGGAAAGAAACAATGAGATTGATGTTAGCGAATTGATTGAGGAATTCATTGTAGAGGAGCCCATGCTTCATGACGATGTCCGTATTTTGGGGAGTGATAAATATCTGTACTTTAAAGACTATATGTCTACCGATAAAATCACATCGGTATTTTCTCTTCCTGAAGGGGAATATATAGGTCAATTCATGGATTTTGGGGAGGGACCGCATGAGGTCTCAATGTCATGTGACATAAACATATTTACTTCGCCAATCGATCAACGCGAAAAGGCGATAGTGCTGGATTTAATCCAACATCGAGCCTCTTCCTATGATGTTGACAGCGCTCTGACAGATTCATTGTATGTGCCACGTATGATGAAGCCGTTGGATGCGACAACTTTTCCTTCCCATTATGCCTATATCAACGATACTTTAGGTTTCGCCCGCAAAATAACTCTGCTTCCCGAGACTACCAGGTTCCAGCAGGCTCTCGGCAAATACAATCTCCGTACAGGCGAACTGACCGATTTTGCCACGGAGGAACATATAAACGACAATTACTCTTTAATTGCCGTTTCCAAGGCTGCGGAGAGGGTGGTAGAGACTGGGGGCAATGTTGACATAGTGGTGATATACGACTATGATGGCAATGTGCTCAGGCGCATAAAAGGTCCCAATTACAAGCCTAAAGCGGAAGGATGGAGAATTTATTACTCTCTGGTAAGAGTTGGAGGTCCCTACATATTCGGTGTTTACTCCGGAGGTGACTGGAATACGGAGCATCTTGGCAAACAGATAGTGGTTATGGATCTGGACGGGAATTACATAGCAACCCTCGATATGGGTACGCGTATCCGTGATTTATATTATCATGAACCCTCCGGTGTATTATGGCTGAAGTTCTCTGAAGATGAGAGGCAGTTCGGCAAGCTGAACCTTGCCGAGGCGTTGAAGAAAGGGAAGAAGATAGATACAGCCGCAAAGAAAGATGAAAAGGAGGATGCGGGTAAAAAATTAGTAAGCGAGCGCGATGCCTCTGATGATTCGGTTATCTATGGCAAAGTACCTCCGTTTTATATGTTAGCAAGAAACGAGAAGGACACCTTGACCCGCTTTGACGTAGGAAATATCACTATTCCCAGAGAGTGGGAGGACAGTATATATTACGAGCCCCGGGAAATCTCAACATACCTGTGCATAGGCAAAATGAATGATGATAATGATACTACTTTTGCGGCATATCCAAAGGGTGCAAAGATGTGGTTTGAGCCGTTTAAAGTCAGCCCGGATTTCCTCAGGAGTGAAACGACTTTAAAATCTATGAAAATCAAGGCGCAACCCATGCTTACCCTCCTTCTATTAGGCTTCACAAAGGATGCTCCGGAAGGCTATTTTGAGGGGACTATCGAGGTCTATTTTCACGGGTACACCGATCCCTATCTTATTCCCGTTTCCGGCACCATAACCTATGAGTAATCTCCGGCTCAGTTCAATTCGGTATCAATCAGGCGGCGGGAAGATCCAGACGACGCCGATTGAAGAATGAACGTGTCGCAAAAATAAAAAGGAGTGCCCCGCATGCCTGCGCTATCGCAGTTGCCCAAAACGCAGCGCTATAACCCACATATTGCGCAATAAATCCACCGGCAAGGATGCCAAGCCCCATTCCTAAGTCCCATGAAGTGAGAATAGAGGAATTTGCTGTGCCGCGTTGGTCATGCCGTGCAACTTTGACAAACATATTCAACATGGCAGGATACATCTGCCCGTTGCCTAAGCCGACAAACAGCGCGGACAAATAATAGCTCCACTCCCCTAACGCCGATGCAAAAAGAGTATAGCCAATAGTGGAGAGTATCACACCACGAACACCATTGGAGGTTATCTTGCCCTTACGCAAAGACTTGTTGCCAATCAAACGGCTCACAAACAGCCCTGAACTCAGTATCATGAAAAAAATTCCGGTACCATCCGTTATGCCCAGCTTCTCCTTCCCGTAAATCGCCACATAGTTGCTCATGACTCCCCAACATAGACCGAAAAGGATTATATTTATCGCCATCAGCCATGCCCTTGTGAGGAAAAAATGGTCAAGGCTCATTGCCGGTTTGGCGTTTACAATATCACGCTTCGGCAACCTGACTGTAGCGGCACAGAAAAATCCGGCGAATGCAAGCACAAGCGCTATCCAAAAAAGCAGAGTGAAGTTATCGGTTACAGAATAGACATATATGCCAACCGAGGGAGCTATCGCCATAGCAAGATTATTGCTCAGCCCATAGAAACCGATTCCTTCGTTACGCCGTGAGGAGGGCACGACATCAATTGCGACAGTGCTGTTTGCAACTGTTGCAGCCCCGAAAGGAATACCGTGGAAAGTCCTTACTATTGCAAACATAAGTATAGTTCCGGCACCGATATAGCCTGTAAAACATATAAAGAACACGAAGAAACAGAGCATCAGCACTTTCTTTCGGTTAAAGCAATCGACCATAAAGCCGCTGAACGGGCGCACAAGCAGCGCAGCGACAACATAGCCGGACAATACTATGCCTATAAGATGCTTGTCAGCAGCAAACTGCCGGTCAAGATATATCGGAAGCAGCGGTGTGAGAATATAGAATGCGAAAAATAGCAGAAAGTTGCTGCACATCACCTTCCAGTAATTGGAATTCCATAGCCTTTCTCCTTGCATGATCATCAAAATTTTCTGCAAAGTTAGTGATTATTTGCCGAGAAGTATTTTTCTTTTTTGGGTAGTGCCGAAACTTCAAATATATCAACAAGTTCGCCTGGAGAAATAGACAACGGTGAGTCAACCAGCCCCGCAAGGGCGGCAAGTTGCCCTATGATTTCACGGGGTGAAAACTTGGATCTGAGCGAATCCATGGCAAGGGATTGGTCACGTTTGCTCAACCGGACTCCGGCAGCATTGCATATCAAGGGAACATGAAGATATCGTGGCACCGGCAAACCAAGTAGCTGCGCAAGAATACCCTGAGGAGCACAGGAACCAAGCAAATCATACCCCCTCACCACATCGGTCACATTCATTGCCGCATCATCCACCACTACAGCAAGCTGATACGCCCATGCTCCATCAGCCCTGCGGAGAATGATATCTCCCCATTCCGATGCCATATCAGTATGTTGTTTCCCAGCGATCAAATCTTCAGATTCAACGCAGCAATCAGGCATGAGAAGCCTAACCGCAGGATTACGTTGCGGCGCTTCATAACGTTTCCCTTGGCAAGGGCGGCAAGTGCCGGGGTAAATGACTCTTCCGTCAGAAGCGTGAGGAGCCTGCGTTGCGGCAATATCAGCTTTGGTACAATAGCACGGGTAGGTATATCCTGCACTTTGAAGCGCAGCAAGCGCCGCTTCATAAAAATCATGGCGCATGCTTTGCAGATACGGTCCGTTATCACCTTTTCCATCAATGCCCCCTTCATTCCAGTCAAGCCCGAGCCAGTTCAAATCATCCTCGATTACCTTAGCATACTCAAGGCGGGACCTCTGTGGATCGAGGTCTTCGATCCGTAATAACCACCTTCCTCCATTTTTCCGTGCTACCAGCCAGGATACCAAGGCTGTAAAAATATTGCCCAGATGCATTCGCCCCGTGGGTGACGGAGCAAAACGGCTTACGGTATATTTTGATGATGAAATCATATCCCAAAATTACGCCATTATTTCTTATTTTTGCACATCGGCAGCAAATCAAAACATATTAACGATATGGCTAAAGAGACAGAACGCAAATTTTTAGTGAAAGACTTTTCGTGGCGTCCCCGCTGCGGAGAAGGAGTGCATTTCGTACAAACATACCTGAACACAAACCCGGACGCCACAGTCAGGCTACGAATTGCAGGTGACGAGGCTTTCCTTACTGTAAAAAGCCGCAACCACGGCGCAGAGCGGTGCGAATGGGAGTACCGGATTCCTGTTTCTGATGCACGGGAAATGATTGAGGAATGTGAAACCTCACCGGTGATAGACAAGACCAGATACCGCGACGGCAGATGGGAGATTGATGTATACCACGGTTGCCTGAGCGGACTTGTCATTGCAGAGATTGAGCTTGACAGTGTTCACGAAAATATTATACTGCCCGATTACATCGGCAGGGAGATAACTGATGATGCAAGGTACTATAATTCCTCGCTTTCCATCTCCGGGGAAATACCTCAATAATCCCGGCTAAGGGTTAGGCACAGCTTCATTCAGGCTCCACCCGCCGCCAAGCACCTTGTACAATAGCACAAGCGCTATGCGCTCATCTCTCACAGCATTGCTCAGGCTGATTTCTGCATCAAGGTAACGCCTCTGTGCATCAAGCACATCCAGATAATTGCTTTTGCCACCGGTGTACTGCAACCGTGCCAAATCCATATATTTAAGCGCAGCATCCCTAAGCGCAGTGCGCGATGAAGTAGTTTCACGCGCTTTATTGTAACCGGTGATTGCATCTGCCGTTTCCTTAAAAGCCTCCAGCACATTTTGCTCGTATTCAAACCGTGCTTTGTCATAAGCAGCCACAGCAGCCTTGTATTTCCTCTTTTTCCTACCGAAGTCCAGAATCGGTCCAGCAATGCTTCCTGCAATGAGCGAATACGGTGCTGTGAAAATTTTTGCGAAGTCATCATTTTCTACTCCTCCGGTCAAGGATATGGTCAGTTTGGGAAAACGATTTGCATGCGCAACCCCAACTGCCGCAGTAGCCTGCTTCAGGCGCATCTGTGAAGCCCGCAAATCTGGGCGACGCTCAAGCAATTCTGACGGCAAACCGATAGGAATGTATTTCGGATGCACCGAAATATGCCCGGTGGTATTTACATATATTTCTGAACCGGGAAACTCCCCAATAAGCACAGCAAGAGCGCTCTGAGTCACTTCCAGCCGCTTACCGATAACCGGGATAAGTGCCATTGCCGTATTGTATTCAACCTGTGCCTGAAGGTAAGGGAGCTCCGAGGTAAGCCCTCCCTCATACCGCAGCTTTGCCTTGGCAAGTTCCTCTGTTCTTGTTTCTATCGTCCTCTTTACAATGCCGTTTTCATTTTCAAGAGCGATAAGGTTGAAATACGCGGTGGCGGTCTCCGCTATAAGGGTTATTTTCATTGCCCTCCAGTCCTCCACAGACGCGGCATATGCCGCATGGCTCTCTTTCGCGCCCCAACGCAAACTTCCCCATAAGTCAGCTTCCCAATTCAATTGCCCTTTAATACCGACCTCAGGATCACCTGAAAAACTTTCACCGGCATAATGGCTTGTTTCACGCTGGGCATAAGCATTGCCACCTATAGTTGGGAAAAGCTCAGCTTTCGATGCTCCATATAGCTGGCGCAGCCGCTCCACATTTGCCGCCGCTGCCATAAATTCACGGTTATTATCCAATGTTTTATGAATCAGAGCTGTCAGAACGGTGTCACCGTAAAAAGTCCACCAGTTTATGTCGGCAATAGATGTTGTGTCAGAATACCCGACGATAGTTGACGGGACTTCAAGATTCACCGGGCGGCAATCCCTCGTAGCGGAACATGCGGAACATATCCACAATGCAACAGCCACAACCGGAAATATAGTGTATCGCATAAATTTCATCTCTTCTTACTCAGTTTTTTTGTGACTTTCATCACATTGACATAAAAGAACGGAACAAATACTATTCCCACGGTTATTGCAACAAGCATTCCGAAGAACACACCCGTGCCTATGCCCTGGCGGCTTGCAGAGCCGGGACCAGAGGCAAATACCAGCGGGAGAAGCCCGAGCATAAAGGCAAGCGAAGTCATTACTATAGGACGGAAACGCAACCGTGCCGCCTGAAGTGCAGCCGCCGCGGGAGTTTCGCCACGCTCCGCACCTTCTTTGGCAAACTCGACAATAAGAATGGCATTCTTTGCTACAAGACCCACAAGCATTACCAGTCCGATCTGGAAATAAATATTGTTTTCAAGCCCGCACATCCATATTCCAAGGTACGCGCCTAAACCGGCAACGGGAAGCGACAAAATCACCGCAATAGGCACTGTCCAGCTTTCATACTGCGCAGCGAGGAACAGGAATACGAAAACGAAAGCAAGCATAAGCACCAATCCTGTCTGCCCTCCCTCATGCTTTTCCTGATAGGACAGTCCGCTCCATTCCACTCCGATTCCCTCAGGCAGTTTTTCCTTTACAATATTTTCAAGAGCCTCCATTGCCTGTCCGGAGCTATAGCCGTTAGCAGCCTCACCTGTAACTGTAGCTGAGGTGAACATATTGAATCTCTTTATGGACCCGGCACCGGTGGTGTAATGGGAACTGCCCAAAGATGTGACCGGAACCATTTTTCCGCCGCTTCCACGAACAAAGAAAAGGTTGAGATTATCACGCCGAGCACGATAGGGAGCTTCCGCCTGAATATACACCTTATATATTCGGTTGAACATGTTGAAATCATTGACGTAGATAGACCCGGTAAAGGCTTTCATGGTAGCGAATATATCCGCCATATTCACACCCTGAAGCTGCGCTTTGTCACGGTCCACATCAAAATAAAGCTGCGGTATATCGCTTTGCATGGATGAGCTCAACCCGCTTATCTGCGGAGATTGCGCCGCATACACTTTGAGAGTATCTACTGCCGCCTGCAAATCTTCGTAGGTGGTGTTGCCACGAGCCTCCAGCACCATTTCAAAACCGCCTGAAGAACCAAGTCCGGGAATGATTGCCGGAGTAGAAAGGTACACCCTGCTCTCAGGATACTGCGACAATTCAGCAATTGTCTCCTCCATCAAGGAGTTTATATCGCCTGATTTACGTTCTTCCCACGGTTTAAGTATAACTGTGAGCTGGCTGTGCGCCTGGTTAGTGCCCATTCGCGGGCTTGTTCCGGCAACAGTGAGCACATGTGCCACATCCGGCTGAGCCATAAGCCACTCCATTGCACGCTCTGTGACTTTGCGGGTTCGCTCGATAGTGGCGCCTTCCGGCAATTCAAGTTCTACAGTAAAATAACCCTGGTCTTCCTGCGGCATGAAGCTGGTAGGCACAAAACGGTTCAGCACAGGTCAGCTTTACAGGCAATTCA
>DAAJ01000017.1 GCA_001701115.1 Bacteroidales bacterium GP2 | reverse complement strand
CCCGGGTTTACTACATTTGCACAAGAAATCCAATCTCATCATGGCATACATAGAGCGACAAATTTCCACGGCAATATATCAAGCCGTAAAATACTATCCTGTCATAATCCTTACCGGTCCGAGACAAACCGGCAAAACTACACTTGCACGACATATTTTCAACGATTACTCCTTTGTCAACCTTGAAGATATCAGCACACGCAACCGTGCCACCGAAGATGTCAATTCGTTTTTGGACTCCCTTGGCAATAAAGCGATTATAGATGAAGTGCAAAATTATCCTGAAATACTGTCCGCAATACAGGCACGAGTGGACAGGGACAAGTCACTGAGATATGTACTTACAGGAAGTAATAATTTTGCACTGCTGCACAAAAGCATGCAGTCATTAGCCGGAAGAGCGGCACTTTACACCCTGCTGCCATTTTCTTTCAACGAACTCCCAAAAACAATGATTGACATTCCTACCTCAAATCTGATGTGGAGAGGATTGTATCCGGGAGTAGTGTCAGACGGAATTCCTCCAGAGCTTTTTTACCGCAATTACTATGGCACTTACCTTGAGCGTGATATACGGGGAATGGCGCAGATACAGAACCTTGACCGATTCCAAAAATTCATTCGCCTGTGTGCAGCAAGAGCAGGATGTGAATTAAACCAATCCTCAATTGCCGTTGAAACCGGAGTATCGTCTCCTACAATTTCATCCTGGATTTCTATTCTGAAGGCTTCATATATAATTTACACCCTGCAACCATATTATGCAAATATATCCAAAAGGCTGACCAAAACTCCAAAATTGTATTTCTATGACTCAGGGCTGCTTTGCTACCTTATCGGCATAGAGACACCGGAGCAACTCGACAACCATCCTCTGAGAGGAGCAATATTTGAAAATATAGCTGTTACAGAACTCCTTAAAAACAGATACAACAGTTCAAAAGATCCTAATCTGTTCTTTTACCGGGAAAATTCAGGGAGAGAGGTTGATGTGATTCAGTCATTTCCAGACAGATTGGCTCTATATGAAATAAAGGCAGGCAAGACTTTCCAGACCGATTTCACGAAAAATTTGCGTTATCTTTCAGGCATTCTCCCTTCTGTTAAAGCCACCACTGTGATATATGACGGCACAACCGAAAGCCCTTCGCTCATAAATATACGCGACCTATAGCCAGAGAAAACCTTGCAATTTTAAAGTATCACTTTAAATTTGCAAGGTTTTTATACGCCACACGAAACGGTATGAGCAAATTTGCACAGCAACAAGAGAATAGCTATTTTTGTAAAAATTCTTTTCTCTTCCGGCATATTTGGCTTGAAAGATAGAATCATTAACCTGTATATCCATTACAACCCGCAACATGAAAAAAACATTGTGTCTCGCCATGGCTGCACTCGCGCTCACTGCCACGGCACAGACCAGAAATTCAAACGGGGGCATCACTCCGGAGATGATGACCACCATCAAGGGCGCTTTTAAAAACACCCCTGCCGACAAGGCTATCTTCAACGCGATTTCAAACAACGACATCAACAAGCTCGCTGTAAACACCGCGTCAAAGAACAACTTCGACAACCATTTCTCCCATCGTGTGCCAAGCAAAGGAATCACAAACCAGAAGAGCAGCGGAAGATGCTGGCTTTTCACCGGGCTCAATGTGCTCCGCGCACAGGCTATGGCAAAGCACAATTTGCCGGAACTGCAATTCTCGCAAAACTACAATTTCTTCTGGGACCAGCTTGAAAAGGCAAACCTCTTCCTCCAGGGAATCATTGACACGTCAGACAAACCTATGGATGACAAGACCGTTGACTGGCTTTTCAGCCATCCTCTCAGTGACGGCGGTCAATTTACCGGCATTTCTGATATCATTTCAAAATACGGTGTTGTCCCCGCAGAAGTGATGATTGAAACAAACAGCTCAAACTCTACTTCACGCATGAGCAACCTCATCGGGCTTAAACTCAAAGAATACGGGCTTGAACTGCGCGACCTCGCAGCAGCAAAGACCAAAACCGCAGACCTCCAGAAACGCAAAACCGAAATGCTCGGCGAAGTGTACCGTATGCTGGCGCTTAACCTCGGCGAACCTCCCACAGAGTTCACTTGGACACGCCGCGACACTAAAGGCAACGCCATTGAAACAAAAACATATACCCCGCAGTCATTCTACGCGGAATACCTCGGCAATGACCTCACCAACAACTATGTCATGCTGATGAATGACCCGAGCCGCGAATACTACAAGCTTTATGAAATAGAATATGACCGCCACACTTATGACGGCAAGAACTGGACATACGTCAACTTGCCGATTGAGGATATAAAAGAGATGGCTATAGCTTCAATAAAGGACAGTACAGCGATGTACTTTTCTTGCGACGTAGGCAAATTCTTTGACCGCGAGCGCGGCGTGCTTGACGTTGACTACCTTGACTACGGCTCACTTTTCGGCACTACTTTCGGCATGGACAAGAAGCAGCGCATTCTCACCCATTCAAGCGGTTCCAGCCACGCAATGACTCTTGTTGCAGTTGACCTCGATGAAAACGGCACACCGAAAAAATGGATGGTTGAAAACAGCTGGGGACCCGGCGCAAACGGCGGTCATCTCATTATGAGCGACAAATGGTTTGATGAATACATGTTCCGCCTCGTTGTAGACAAGAAATACCTCAACGGCAAAGCCGCAGAAGTGCTGAAACAGAAACCCACCATGCTACCTGCATGGGATCCCATGTTTGCAGACGAAATCTGACCCCTGCATTAATCATACTTACGGCTTCCTGGATATGCACAAATGCGGCAATTCAGGAAGCTGTTTTTTTATCTCATTTCATCCCAGATATGACGCAATGCGGCTATCGGATTTACAAGAAGCATGCGCGGACCCATATACTTCATGACTTCGCGTATACGCATCCTGCACTTGGATGAATAGCAATGTATGTCACATTTCCGGCAACTGGTTTTCATCTCCCCTTTAGGGCATTTATCCATACGTGCCATTACATACTCCAGCAGCCCGCGGCAATCAGCGCACAAGTTCTTGCCGCCATGATGCCGACGGCAATAATGCATAATCATCTGCGACACTACCCTCTTTTCACGCTCAATGCGCTTCATTGATATAGTTCCTAATAAAACGACTATTCCAATAATACTATATTCCCTGCGAAAATACCAAAACTTTGCAATATGGCAAAAAACACCACAAAAGCGGTGTGGAACGGTCGGCTCACCTACACCGTCAAGGGCGGCAAATGGCTGATCATGCTTGACGGCTTTGACCTGCTCCACCAGCTTGACAATGTCACTTACAACGTCAACGACCAGGCGCTGACAGAGGTCTATACAAACGTCCTCCCCCGCTACGCGTTGCTCCACGTCCAGTACAAGTTTGCAGTACAGCCAAAGAAGAGATAATTGACATGGTCCACAACTTCAGTGAAAGTTAGGCAAATAGTGGAATTCATTTTCAATAATCTTAATTTTTGCCTCCATTAAATATTGTATGATACTTCAAAGGGCTAAAAAGAGAAGCTGCGCCGTAAAAACTTAATTACGACGCAGCCACTTTTTAGTAAAGCCATAATCAGAGGGAGACCTCTGGGTACATGGACTCCCACCATTCGGGCTGATCCTTGAGGTATTTTGCAAACCATGCGAAAATTGTGTCCTGCCACTTGATGCGCTTGTCATAGTCCATGATGTGATGGTCCTGGTCTTTGACTGCGACAAAAGCTGTCGGGCGGTCAAGCAGTTTAAGGGCGGTGAACATCTGTATGCTCTCCCCTACTGGCACATTATTGTCAGCGTCTCCATGCAGGAACAGCAGCGGCGTGTGTATTTTGTCGGCATTATATAGCGGGCTCTGCTTCACATAGAGTTCTGTTTCGCTCCACGGGTACGAGTCTGCCATGGAGACTTCGCTGTAAGAGTAGCCCCAGTAGCCTTCACCCCAGTAGCTTGTGTGGTCGCTGATGCCGGCATGAGATATTGCGGCGGCATAAATATCGGTAACTGTCTGGAGGTATTGGGTCATGAAACCACCGTAAGAGGCTCCGATACAGCCGATTTTAGTGGAATCGACGTATGGATGCTCCTCACAGAATCGTTTGGTTCCTTCAATAATATCCTGGGCAACCCCTTCGCCTGCCGTGTTTACATGACGTGAAGAGAACTCCTGTCCGAATCCGGTTGCGCCACTCGGCTCAATCACATAAACCACATATCCCTGCGCTGCGTATGCATGGTGAGGATAACGGCTCTCGAAGTTGCGGCTTGTAGGGCTGCATCCACCGTAATAGTTCACAATCATCGGATATTTTTGGCTTGGGTCAAAGTTGGGCGGCAGATAGAAACGCCCGTGGATGCTGTCGCCTCGTGAACTTACGAAGCTCCAGGGAGCAACTTCCCCGAGCTTCACATCTGCAAGGTCGCCTGCAAGCGGCTCGTCAAGCTGAATACTCTTTAATGTTTTTGTATTAAGTGTGTAGAGCCGATCGGGGTTATCCATGCTTTGGGCACAGAATGCTGCATTTGCGCCCACATCAGGCAAGCTGAGTCCCTTAATAATGTCTTGTCCCAGCGGCAACTGAGTAATTTTGCCACTCGCAGGGTCAAGGCGGAAAGCGCTTATGCAATCGCGATTCTCGGCAAGGAAATAAATCTGACCGTCAGCACGGCTCCAGCGGGCAGAAGTGACGCTCGGATCAAAATTCTTTGTCATAGGAGTGAATTTGCCGTCACCTATATTATATAGGAAGAGCTGGGTATCTATCATGCTGGGGATTCTGCCTTCCGGCACATTCTTGCCAATGCCGCCGATAGCTTCCGGAGAGCCGAACACAAGCACCTGGGACGCATCGGGAGAGAACATTGCAGTGCTTACAAAACCATCATCTGCAACTACTGTGTCAAGCGCCATCGTGGCAAGGTCAAGCACTGCGATTGTGCTCAGAGTGGTAGGACGCTTGCTTAAGCGGCTTTTGCTTGTGCTGACGAGCAACTTTGATGCATCGCCGCTTATGTCCTGGAGATGCACATTATGGTAGCCGAAAGTGATAGGGCGCATCACTCCGGTGGCAATGTCATATATAGCAAGTGAAGAGCGTTTCCTCCAACCCGGCTGCCGGTCCTCAGGCTCAAGGATGCGGTACACTGAGGCATCCTCCTTTGGTCCGTCTGCCATCCGGGTAACCACAAGATACTTTTCATCGGGAGAAATAGTGAAATGACCTGAAGGAATACCCTGGGCGAAAACCGACTCCTTGCCGGTTGCCGCATCGGTAACAATTATGCTTCTGCCTGAGGTGGTATTTGCAGTGCGGTAATAGCGGGAGCCTGAGGGCATCCATGAAATGGACTCGGTTGACCGTGCCACAGGCTTGCCGTCATAAGTTGTCACAATCCATTCCCATGTGGTTGTTCCGCCTTTGAGCCCGTTTGAATAAATAGTCATCAAGTATTTGCCGTCCGGTGACACCTCGGTGGAGTAAATCCTTCTCCCATGGAGCACATTGTCAAGCGTAAACAACTTTTTCTGCTCTCCGACCTCAATCTGCTGCCCATCGGGAAGCGCAATTTTTATATCGGCAGTATCGCTCTGCCCTGGCTGTGAGAGGTATTTCACAGCAACTTTGTGGGTTGCCGGCTTAAGCTTCATTTCGCCCGGGTGTGCCGGCTCACCATCTACAAACAGCTTGTAATCCTTTATTCCGCCGAGCAGCAATGCCGGAGTCACATATCCCCGGTTTGTAATATCGAATGATATGACATGGAGCGCGGGGGTGGATGCATCACCGGGCAAAACTTCACCGGAAGTGCTGTTACCGGCGAGCGCCGCATTAAGGTTAAGCGGCATTTCAAGCACGCTCTTTATGTCAAACTTGCGCGAATTGACATCCACCGAGTCAATAGCAACAGGGGCATAGACTGGAAAAGGACCTGCGTAGCGGAAATTTTTCACCGCGATAGTATCTGCTCCGGCATACATTACTGCCGTAGTCGCCAACATGGCAATTAATGGCTTTTTCATTTGCAAAATGTGATAATTGTTTATTTATTGCTCAAAATTACAAAATAGTTGCGGTTATTGCCGCGCAATAGTTAAATTTGTAGGAAATATAAGAAACCCGAAATTATTACCAATAAATCATACCATCAATCATGAAAAGATTTTTTGCAGTGCTTGCCGCCGCTGCGGTTGTTGCATCGGCAGGCGCACAGACTTTCAAGGAGTGGCAGGATCCGCTGGTGAACAGCGTTAACCGCCAACCCATGCATTCAGCTTACTTCGCTTATGAAAACAGCGATGCTGCAAAAGCAGCGGTAAAGGAAAACAGCTCCAACTTCATGAGCATGAACGGACCGTGGAAGTTCAATTGGGTCAAGGACCAGACAAGCCGACCCACCGACTTTTACCGCACCGATTTCAACGACAAAGGCTGGAACGAACTTAATGTGCCCGCAGTGTGGGAGCTCAACGGCTACGGAGACCCAATCTACGTGAATATCGGTTACGCATGGCGCAATGATTACAAAAATAATCCTCCATACGTTCCTACCGAAAACAACCATGTTGGTTCATACCGCCGCACATTCACAATTCCCGCGGATTGGAAAGGGAAGGACATAATGGCACATTTCGGCTCAGTAACCTCCAACATGTACCTTTGGGTCAACGGCAAATTCGTTGGCTACGGCGAGGACAGCAAGCTCGAGCAGGAATTTGACCTCACTCCCTATCTTATCCCAGGAAAAGAGAATTTGATTGCTTTCCAGGTGTTCCGCTGGAATGACGGCACCTATTTCGAGGACCAGGACTTTTTCCGCTACAGCGGGGTTGGACGCGACTGCTACCTGTACGCACGCGACAAAAACCGCATCGAGGATATCCGCGTTGTTCCTGACCTTGACGCAGCTTACAAAGATGCGACCCTCAAGGTAGACGTTAAACTGAAAGGCAATGGCACAACAGAACTAACCCTTGTTGACGCACAGGGCAAAGAGGTTGCCACCGGCAGCATCAAAGGCTCCGGCACAACCACACTCAGTATCTCCGACCCGAAGAAATGGACAGCCGAGACCCCGAACCTCTACACCCTCTATGCTTCACTTAAAGGGAGCGATGAAACAATTCCTGTAAAGGTAGGCTTCCGTAAAATTGAACTTAAAGGGAACCAGATTCTTGTTAACGGTCAGCCGGTGCTCTTCAAAGGCGCAGACCGCCATGAGCTTGACCCGGACGGCGGATACGTTGTATCACCCGAGCGCATGATTCAGGACATTGAGCTTATGAAGAAGTTCAACATCAATGCAGTGCGCACCTGCCACTATCCCGATGACAACCTCTGGTATGACCTCTGCGACAAATACGGCATCTATGTTGTGGCTGAAGCAAACCTTGAGAGCCACGGCATGGGCTACGGCGAAAAGACACTCGCAAAAGTACCCCTCTACAAGCAGACACACCTGGAAAGAAACCAGCGCAACGTGCAGCGCAACTATAACCACCCCAGCATTATCTTCTGGTCACTCGGCAATGAAGGCGGCGACGGACAGAACTTTGTTGACGCATACAACTGGGTTAAAGCTGAAGACCCGAGCCGTGCTGTGCAGTACGAGCGCTGCGGCTATGCCGACCACACCGATATATATTGCCCCATGTATGCCGGATACACCGAAGTGGAAAACTACGGCAAGCGTACAGATGTTGCGAAACCGATGATACAATGCGAATACGCCCACGCAATGGGCAACTCCGAGGGCGGATTCAAGGAATATTGGGACCTTTTCCGCAAATATCCCAACCTCCAGGGTGGATTCATCTGGGACTTCGTTGACCAGTCACCCCGCTGGACAGGAAAGAACGGCGCTGAAATCTATGCTTACGGCGGAGACTTCAACCGCTTTGACGCTTCTGACATCAATTTCTGCGACAACGGACTTGTCAGCCCCGACCGTGTACCCAACCCGCACATGTACGAAGTAGGAAGAGTGCTCCAGAACATCCACACTACCCCCGCCGACCTCACAAAAGGAGTATTTGATGTTTACAATGAAAACTTCTTCACTGACCTATCAAACTACGAACTCAATTGGGAACTCCTGCATGACGGCAAGAAAGTGCGCGCAGGCAAAGTTGACAACTTCAACGCTGCCCCGCAGGCATCTACAAAGGTGACAATCGACTACGGCACACTTGAGCCGGAAGGCGAATACCTGCTGAATATCGCATACACACTCAAGAACGCTGACGGCATACTTGCCCCCGGAACCGAGGTTGCACGCACACAGGTGCCTCTTACCGAAGCGCCCAAGGCTGACATGACTATCGCAAACGTCACAAAAACCAACACTCCCCTCACCGAGCCAAAGATTGTGGACAACCAGACCAACTACCTTATCGTCACCGCACCCGGAGTTGACATCGAATTCAGCCGCGAGAACGGTTTCATGAGCAAATATGAAGTTGAGGGAGTGGATATGCTCGCCAATGGCGCGCAGCTTACCCCCAATTTCTGGCGTGCGCCCACCGACAATGACTACGGTGCAAACCTCCAGCTCAAATATGCTGCATGGAAGAACCCTGAACTTAAACTCAAATCACTTGACGCCAAGAAAACCGACGGGCTCGTCCTCGTTACGGCAAACTATGAGATTCCCGCGGTGCATGCTGCGCTAACTATGACTTACCTCATCAACAATGCCGGCACAGTGAAAGTGGAAGAGAGCCTCAAGGCAAGCAAAGATGCAAAAGTTTCTCCGATGTTCCGCTTCGGAATGCAGATGCGCATGCCTGAGAGCTTCGACAGGATCCAATATTACGGCAGAGGTCCCAACGAGAACTATGTTGACCGCATCCAGGCTGCAGACCTCGGGGTTTACTCCCAGACTGTGTCAGAACAGTTCTACCCCTACATCCGCCCGCAGGAAAACGGCAACAAGACAGACATACGCTACTGGCTCCAGATAAACCATGCAGGGAAAGGTCTTGAATTTATAGCCGCACAGCCATTCTCCGCTTCCGCGCTCAACTACACAATCGAGAGCCTTGACGAAGGGGAGGCTAAAAAGCAGGGACACAGCCAGGAAGTTGAAAAAGCTCCGTTTACCAACCTGCTCATCGACAAGCAGCAGATGGGTCTCGGCTGCATTGACAGCTGGGGAGCTATCCCTATGGAAAAATACCTCATGCCCTACGGCGACTATACCTTCACCTTCATCATGAAGCCGGTACAGAATATCATCCCGTAAACCCATTTTCCCTCTCTAAAGCGCCCCGGGGCATCAACGCCCCGGGGCATTTTATTCCTCTGCCGCCGCTACACGCATCAAAGCCATTTTATCAAACCGCAAATACTATCTTTTTAAAAAATTCTTACCTTTGTACCCTAAATCGGATTTTAATTGAGATTCCACGCGATTTATATAATATATTGCTGATGGATTGGCTACAGACAGTTTTTATTCAACACTCACCCCTGCAGGCGGTTGTGGTGATTTCAGTCATCATAGCGGTTGGGCTCGGGCTCGGCAAGATACATGTGTGCGGTGTGAGCCTCGGAGTCACATGGGTTTTCTTTGCCGGCATCCTCGCCGGACATTTCGGGCTGAGCATCGACCCAGCGATGCTTTCCTATGCTGAAAGTTTCGGTCTTGTCCTATTTGTTTACGAACTTGGCTTGAAAGTCGGTCCCGGATTTTTCAGTTCCTTCCGCACCGGAGGCATAAAACTGAATTTCATCGGGCTTGCCGTGGTGCTTCTTGGCACATTTATGGCTATCGGCATATCGCTCGGCACTGGCATATCAATGGCAGACATGGTCGGCATCGTGGCAGGAGCCACAACAAACACCCCGTCACTCGGCGCAGCGCAGCAAACCCTCCAGCAGCTTGGACAAAGCGCAAGCGGAGCGGCGTTAAGTTGCGCAGTGACATATCCGCTCGGCGTTGTCGGCGTCATTCTTGCTATTATTGTGGTGCGCAAACTCGCCGTCAAACCCTCAGACCTTACCGTCAACAATCCTGAATCAGACCCCTCGCACACCTATATCGCCGCCTTCCAGGTTCATAACCCTGCGGTATTCGGCATGACTGTCCGCGAAGCCGCTGCACTGATTCAACCCAAATTTGTGATTTCACGCTTATGGCGCCAGGGGCAGGTGAGCATTCCTACATCAGATACCCCGCTCCTTGAAGGAGACCGGCTGCTGGTAGTCGCTACCGAACGGGATGTGCCCGCACTGACAGTGCTGTTCGGCGAGCAGGAGCATACCGACTGGAACAAAGACGACATTGACTGGAACGCCATCGACTCCTCGCTAATATCCCGCCACATCATCATATCGCGTCCCGAGCTGAACGGCAAACGCCTCGGCTCACTGCGCCTTCGCAACACATACGGCATAAATATCTCCCGTGTACTCCGCAGCGGGGTTGCGCTTCTTGCCACGCCGGACCTGATACTCCAGCTTGGAGACAGGCTGACTGTGGTTGGCGAAGCAAAGGCTATTGAAAATGTGGAGAAAGTTGTTGGCAACACGGCAACTGCGCTGAAAGATCCTAACCTCGCCGCTATCTTCATCGGAATCGTCCTCGGGCTTCTTTTGGGAAGCATACCAATCTTTGTGCCGGGAGTTGGCGCACCCGTGCGCCTCGGTCTTGCCGGAGGACCAATCGTTGCCGGCATAATTATAGGAGCATTCGGTCCAAGGTTCCGCCTCGTGACATACACTACCCGCTCAGCAAACCTTATGCTCCGAGGCATCGGGCTGTCGCTATACCTCGCGTGCCTCGGACTTGACGCCGGAGCGCATTTCCTGGAAACAATACTGCGTGCCGACGGGCTGACATGGATCGGGGTCGGTTTCCTCATCACCATTATCCCCTCGCTCATTATGATATATGTGGCAATGAGGTGGAACAAACTCGACTTCGGCAGCGCATGCGGCACTGTGTGCGGCGCAATGGCTAATCCGATGGCTTTGACCTACGCCGGGGACACTATACCGGGAGATACTCCCGCCGTGAGCTATGCTACGGCATACCCGCTCGCCATGTTTGCAAGGGTGGTTATTGCCCAGCTGCTCGTTCTTTTCTTTGTTTAAACATAAAAACCATAAGACACATATCACCATGACAGACACCGGAAGCACAAAAAAAATGCCCCATGCAATAATTACAATCGGGCGCCAGTTTGGAAGCGGAGGAAGGGAACTCGGCAAAAAACTGGCTGAGGCGTTCAACTACAGCTACTATGACAAGGAGCTGCTGAGCGAGGCGGCTAAAAAAGCGGGCATGGATCCCGGATTCTTTGAAAAGAATGATGAAAGGGCACCATCTTTCATCAACGGTATTTTTTCTTTCGCGCTTGGGCTGACACCAAACAACATATACACCGGCTCAACATCTATCAGCGATGACAGCCTGTACCGTGCCCAGAGCGACTTTATCCAGTCGCTTGCCGAACAAGGACCCTGTGTGATTGTGGGAAGAAGCGCCGACTATGTGCTCCGTGACCATCCCCGAGCTGTAAACATATTTGTGCATGCCCCTATCGAATCATGCATAGAGCGGATACTAAAAAGAGAGCCTGCATTATCTAAGGAAAAAGCACGCGCACGCGCAGAAAAGGTCAATCGCCTGAGAGCCAACTACTACAATTTTTATACCGACAAAAATTGGGGTGCAGCCGGAAGCTATCACCTGTCCATAGACACCTCCTTGCTATCTATGGATGACATCACCGAAATTGTGCGCGAATACATCCTGCGCCGCTTCAAGGAAGACTGAAACACCGGCGCATACATACAAGCGAAGCTCCCGGCATCCCTGCCGAGAGCTTCATTTTTTTAGTATGAAAGTTTTCTTAAGTATGAATGGAATTTATATTCGGCTCTTTTCCTGGAAATTGATTGTCTTATGCTTATCCTTAAGTTTCCGGTTGCCCCACTTGTAGGTCAAGCTGAAAGTAACATACCTGCTGTCGTAATAATTATTATAGGTCTGGATGTTTGAAGCCGATACCTTACGGCGCCTCAACAAATCCTGCTTGAAAATATCGTTTGCAGTAATGTTTGCTATAAGTGAGTTATCAAGGAAAGCAGCCTTAAATCCCGCACTGAAATCCGCATAACTCCTGTCATACGTTATCCCTACGTGATAAGGGAAATTATGGGAGTAGTTCAGATAAAGCTGGAATCGCTTCTCATTGTCAAATGAAATAGTGTTGTTGATGCGGAAATCAAACGAATGCCCGTTTTGAGGAATATATCCCGGAGCTTTGATTTTTGATTTGTTGTACACGTAGTTGCCGGCAATGAATGAATTCCACCATCCGAACAATCGGAGGTTATATGACAGGTTTACGCCAAACTGGCTGTTATTATAAATGTTCTGGTAAGTGCTATAAGTTGTATTGTCCTCATTCACATACATCATCTGCCCGTAAGCATCATTCTCTTTCTGGTAATAAACCGTTGCCGACAGATTGCTACGGAAGATATAGTTAAGTTCCAAGTTGTCAGCAAATGATGGTTTCAGCCCGGGGTTGCCTTCATCAACGTTATTGGGATTTGTGTACCATTTGAAAGGATTGACTGCCCTGAAATACGGGCGGTTTATTCTACGGGCATAATTAATATTAAACAGGTTCTGGCTGTTTAATGTATATGAAAGGTAGACTGTCGGGAAAAACTTGCCGTAATCACTCTTTACATCCTCCACATCGCTATGCGGGGTTACTCCCTTGGCAAATGTATGCTCATAGCGGAGTCCCGCCTGAGCGGAAAAGTGGCTGTTGATTGAACGCTTGATGCTTACGTACCCGGCAACTGTACGCTCACTGTAATTGAACTGGTTGCACCGTCCAGAATTCGCTATATAACCGTTGACAGTAAGCGTATAATACTGCATATCTGATTTGTTTGTTATATCACTGTATTTTGCACCTGTCTCCACCTTCGCCCAACTGAACGGCAGCTCAAGGTTGGCTTCGCCTGTCCATATGGAATAAACGATATTGTTAGGCTCGCGCACGGTTACAGAAATATTGTCCTGATGGTTGAGGGTTGTAAAGTCCACATCCTTATCGGGTGAATGGTGCATATAATTCGCTACAAAACCCAATTTCTTGCCAAGAGTATCAAGCTGTATATCATAATAAGCATTCAGGGTATGTACTTTGGTATTCCCTTTTTGGAGTGACCGTGTTGTCAACAGCGAGTCCAGCACATTGTCGGTGTAGTAACTATAACGGTTATCCATATCTATGTTGTTCCTGCCATATCCGAAATCATAGGTTGCGCCAAAGGTGGAATAACGGCTGAACTGATGCTCGAATGTGATATTGGCTCCATAATTCTTGTAAGTGTCAATTCGATGTGTCTTGCTATGCTGGGATTTCACTGGAGCTGCAATATCATATTCCTCTGAAACTGTTCCTTTACTGATATTCTGACGGAGTTTCAGCGATAAGAATGATTTTGCCGACCTGTAATTCACCGTAGCGTTCAATGATTCTCCGGCATAAGAACGCTGGGTATAAGAGGCACCAAAGGAACCATTCCATCCGAGATCCGGGTTTCGTTTGGTCACAATGTTTATCATGCCTCCGTTTCCACCGGCATCATATCGGCTGGGTGGGGTAGTGATAACCTCTATTGAAGCAATATCGTCTGATTGCAAAGTCCTGAGATACTGCATCAGGTCTGCACCGTCAAGATACGAAATCTTGCCATTAATCATCACCTTCACGCCATTTTTGCCTATGATGCCGATTGAATTGTTTGTCACTTTAAGCAGTGAAGTCTGTGCCAGAAGATCCATAACGTTACTTCCTTGCGATAAGGCGGTCCCTGTTACGTTGAATACTAATCTGTCTAATTCACGCTTTATTATCGGACGGGATGCTTTAACCACAACCTCACCTAACATTGTGCCATTAGGCATGAGATGGATTGTACCAAGGCTATCCTCTTTTATTTCAATTGTCTGTGGCACATAACCTATATAAGAGACGGTGATATATTTTCCTTTCCCATTGTCCTGTATTGAAAATATGCCGTCATCATCGGTCACAACCGAAGAGATAAATGTTGAATCCGCGCCCAGCAACACTACTGCCGCATATCCTAAGGCTTCCTCCTGATCGTCAAGCACACGCCCGCTGACAGTCCTTGAGTATGAGGATAATGCTACGAGCACAGAC
>DAAJ01000092.1:2439-33789 GCA_001701115.1 Bacteroidales bacterium GP2 | reverse complement strand
AAAACAGTTTCTGTGCGCGGTCTCGGTGCTGCGCACACTGCGGTGGTGTATGACGGCATTACTCTGAGCGAGGCGCGCAACGGTGAGATAGACTTGTCGCGCTACTCTATTGACAATCTCAGCAATATTACTCTCCGCGTGGGTGACAATGATGACATTTTCCAGCCTGCGCGTTCATCGGCGTCTGCCGCTTCCCTCTCCTTTACCACCGCACCCGCAACGGGCGATGATTCCCTGCACCTCACTGCAAAGGCGCGTGCCGGCTCATTCGGCTACGCCAGCCCGTACCTCAAGGTGACCAAGGGGTTCGGGGAGAAGTGTGCCGCTAATATTTCCGTTGATTTCATGCGTGCCGACAACCGCTATCCTTTCAGGTTGCGAAACGGCAATACCTATACTATAGAACACCGAAAGAACAGCAAGGCGCAGGCGCTGAACACCGAGGCAAACATCACTTTCGCCCCACGCGCCGGCAGTTCGCTAACAACCAAGTTGTACTATTACGACAGCCGCAGGCATCTTCCCGGTCCGGTGATTTACTACAACGACGACAACCGTGAGAGGCTCACCGAGCGCACTGCATTCTGGCAGTCAACCTTCCGCTCAAGTTTCTCCCCCACAGTGGCTTTCCAGGCAAACGCCAAATTCAACTGGGACGCTTCGCGTTACTCCGACACAAACGGCAAATATCCGGGCGGCAAACTGAACCAGAACTATTACCAGAGGGAGGCATACGCTTCGGCTGCCGCACTATGGACTCCGGCGCAGGGATGGTCATTCACCTATGCGGCAGACTATGCTTACAATGGCTTGTCAAGCAACCTTGCAACCGAAAACCATCCGTGGCGCAACTCGGTGCTGCAGAGCCTCAGCGCACGGTGGAAAAACGCGCATCTTACCGTGACGGCAAGGGCGCTCGGCTCGATATACCGCAACGGTTCGCGTAGCGGTCAGGCAGCGAAAAATGCCAGCCGCCTCAGCCCTTCGGCAAGCCTGAGTTACCGCCCGGTTGCGCACCGAAACCTCTTTTTGAGGCTCTCCTACAAGAGCATATTCCGTATGCCAACATTCAATGAGTGCTATTTCTACCACTACGGCAGCCCGGATGTCAAGCCTGAAAACACTGACCAGTTCAATGCCGGCATAACATGGCAATGGTCTCCGGCAGAATGGCTTAATTCGCTTACCCTCACCGGTGACGCTTATATCAGCAATGTGAAGGACAAGATTGTGGCTGTGCCATACAACATGTTTATATGGACAGTGGTGAATCTCGGCAAGGTGCATGGCAAAGGCGCCGACCTGACTTTATCCGCAGACTTCCTTCCCGCTAAAGGTCATTCGGTTCTCCTTGCGGCAAACTACAGCTACCAGCGCATGGCGCCGCGAACAAATCCGGAGTCTAACGACTATGGCAAGCAGGTGGCGTATATTCCGCGCCACAGCGGCGGAGCTTCGCTGAGCTACGAGAATCCGTGGGTCAATATCGCGGCAAACTTCACCGCCACATCATCACGCTTCACCTCAAACGAGAACTTGCCGCAGACGCGCCTCGGCGGTTATGTCGATACCGGGGCGGCGATATACCGACCGTTCAGGCTTGGGCGATACACCCTGGAAGGGCGCCTTGACATACTCAATATTTTCAACAGGCAGTACGAAGTAATTGCCAGATACCCGATGCCCGGACGCTCTTTCCGTGCAACAGTAAAATTTGAATTTTAAAATCATTAAAACCACATCATTATGACAAATCATTTCCGCACTCTCGGCGCGATAGCGCTTGTAGTTGCCTCACTCACCTCCTGCAACGAAGACGACGGACCGGTGGGACCGACAATCGACCCGGCAGAAACCACTACCGGCGCAATTATCGTCAACCAGGGAGTTTACAATGCTAATATTGCCGGCTCGCTCACATACATAGACTTTGTTACGAACACTGCTGACCAGAAAGTGTTTGAAAATGCAAACGGAAGCACTGTTTTGGGAGATACCCCGCAGAGCGTGTTTGTTTACGGTTCTAAAATGTATGCGGCGCTCTACGGCAGCAATCTCATCCGCGTCCTCGATATAAAGAATTTCAAGGAAATCAAGAGGATAACTCCTACAGCAAGCACCGGCACCCAGCCCCGCTACTTTGCCGCAGAAGGCAAGAAGGTGTATGTGACCATGTTTGACGGCTATGTGGCAAGAATCGACACCACTTCGCTTGAGATTGACGCGAGTGTAAAGGTAGGTCCTAATCCGGATGGCATCGCTGTTTGCAACGGGTACGTTTACGCAGCGAACTCAGACGGCATGAACTATATGGAAAACTATGCCAACGGCAATACCGTCAGCCAGATAGATATAGCAACATTTACCGAGACAAAGAAAATCAATGTGGGCATGAACCCCGGTGCTATGGCTGCAACACAAAATGATGTATTTGTCATTGTCCGTGGTAATTACGGTGACGTTCCCTCATTGCTCAAGAAAATAAATTCAAACGGCACCCTTGAGGAAATAGGCAATGCTACCTACCTCAGCGCAACCCAAAACCAGGTGCTTTATGTCCATGCTCCTTATGGTCAGCCACTTGAAACAGTTTACTGCTACACTCCGCGTGACGGCTCCACACAGTCTATCACCCTCTCTTCTCCGGTAGCATACCCCGCTGCATTTGAGGCAGATGCTGCTTCAAAGACTATAATAATCACCGGATATAATGTAAATGGTCCTGTTGCCGATTATATGTCTCCCGGATTTGCCAATCTATATGACAACAAGGGCACATTTGTCAAAACTTACGAAACAGGGCTCAATCCATGTGGCATTACATTCAAGACATTTCTGCAGTGATTCGCTTTAAAGCGTTTCTTCATACCGCCGCCATGGTTATGCTCCTCCTTCCGTGCGCTTGCACGGGAGGAGCGGCAGACGGCGATACATCCGGCGGCGATACTGTTGCCCTGTCCTACGCAAAAGAACTGACGCTAACAACGCATGACGGCTACACGACAGCAACTGTACGCAATCCGTGGGACACAACTGCTGTCCTTGCAAAATATATCCTTGCGCCTGATTCAATCCCGGCGGAAAAGCTGCCGAAAGGCACTCTCATCAGGGTGCCGTTGAAAAAATCACTTGTCTACTCAGCAGTGCATATCGGGCTGATAGATGAACTCGGAGCCGATTCAGCTATAGCCGGAGTGTGCGATGCGCGGTTTATAAACCTTGATAAAATCACCTCGCGAATAGCAGCAAAAACTATTGCCGACTGCGGCAACAGCATGGCGCCGGACATCGAGAAAATAATCCATCTCTCTCCAGATGCAATCCTCCTCTCGCCATACGAAAACAGTACCACAAACGCCCGGCTTGAATCCCTTGGCATCCCCATTGTGCAGTGTGCCGACTATATGGAAGCGTCACCCCTTGCGCGTGCTGAGTGGATGAAGTTTTTCGGCATTCTATATGGCTCGCAGCATAATGCCGATTCGCTTTTCCTCGCTACCGAAAGCCAGTACCTTGCATTGAAAAAAATGACGGAGGGGTGTGAAAACCGCCCGTCCTTGATTTTTGACGGAATATACGGCTCCCAGTGGTTTGTGCCCGGAAAGCATTCCACAGCAGCGACATATATCCGTGATGCAGGTGGCACCAATCCGTTTGACCGCTACGATAGCCCGGGAAGTGTACCCCTTTCTCCGGAGCAGGTGCTCATGCAGGCGCATGATGCTGATTTCTGGCTTGTGCGCTATGCATCCTCGACACCGCTGACACGCGAAGCTCACCTGAAATCAAATAGCGTTTATCCGCAGTTTGACGCAGCTAAAAAAAATAATATCTTTGTTTGCAACACAGTTGAGATTCCTTTGTTTGACGAAACGCCGTTTCATCCGCAATGGTTTCTCGCCGATTTGGTGTCAATCCTCCACCCGGAACTTGGTGTAAGCGCCGGTCACCGATATTTCAGCCGCCTGTGAAATTTATATTTCTGATTATCGCAGTACTACTGCTTGGCATAGCAAACCTGTTCATCGGCAGCGTGCATATTCCCGCTGCTGATGTCATTTCCATACTCGCCGGCAAGCAAGGCGCAGTTCCCGCTTACGAGTATATTGTACTCCAGAGCCGTTTGCCGCAGGCAATTACCGCTATAATAGCCGGTGCCGGGCTCTCTGCGGCAGGCTTGTTGCTCCAGACCGCGTTCCACAATCCTCTCGCTTCTCCCTCGCTTCTCGGCATCACCTCCGGGGCAAGCCTTGGAGTGGCGCTTGTGACCCTCCTTACCGGAGGCACGGTTGTTGCTGCGGGAATTTCATTCGGCGGCTACATTGCCGTCATGGCGGCAGCGTTTGCCGGAAGCCTTGGTGTGATGGCGCTTCTGCTTTTGCTGTCATCATGGCTCAAAAATGACCTTCTGCTCCTTATCGCCGGTGTGCTTTTGGGCTATCTTGTATCCTCAGTAATAACCCTGCTCAACTACCAGGCTTCAGCAGATGGGATACAAAGCTATGTGATGTGGGGAATGGGCACATTCGCAGGGGTGCCGGCAAACCATATCCTGCTTTTCGCGGCAATTACGGCTTTAGGGCTCATCCTTGCCATAATGCTTGTCAAACCGTTGAATATCATTCAACTCGGCAGCTCTTACGCACGCAACTTAGGGGTGAATCTCACCGCTATGCGAAATGTGCTTCTTGCCAGCACAGGAGTCCTGACAGCTGCTGTGACGGCATACTGCGGACCGGTTTCATTCATCGGGCTTGCCGTGCCGCATATAGCGCGTATGATCTGGACCACAGGCGACCACCGCATACTCATGCCGGCGACTATCCTCACTGGTTGTGCTGTTGCGCTTGCCTGCAACCTGCTGTGCGTGCTTCCCTCCGACACGATACTGCCGCTGAACGCCGTCACTCCGCTCATCGGCGTCCCCGTAATCATCTATGTGATTCTCTCCCGCCGTAGGTAGCGACCTAATTCACTGCAACGTCCACCGAAGTGGGGAAGATGCGTTGAGGGTCGAAGAAAAATGCGAGGGATTCAACCATTGTGCGTCGGTCAAGCGCTGGAGTGCCCTCGTACTTCTTCACCCCATTTACATTTATGGTCACTGGTTTGCTCAAGTCAACAAGCTTTTCGTGTAGGTACACTCTGATTTTGCCGCTGGTGGCGGGCACGGAGGTTTTGGATGCGTTGATGTTGAGCGTCCAATAGTCCTCCGTCACTTGGTCTGTCGGAGTTACGGTAACCGACATTGCCTTAATGTCTATGGTATTGCCGTCAATTGTCATCTCGTATGCGTCGCGGGTAGGGGAGTCGGTCTTTCCGTTCTGTCCTTCAATCACCCTGAGATTGTAAAAGCCTTTGCGGCAGTTGTATGATTCACCGTTGACATTGCCGAGCGCGAAATTTTCCCAATACACATATTTCGGATACGGGTTTCTTGTGTGCTTCGACAGCCATGGTGTGGTGACAGTGTAGTCGCATCCATGTCCTGCTCCCGGTTGCAGGTCTATTTTATGCACATAATATCCGGGATGTTCCTTTTCAAGGTTTTTCCATTTTTCCTGGCATAGCTTGGTGATGCGCGCACGCCCGTATGCTGTGTCCGTTTCTCCAACCTGGAGGCAGAATGCAATATTGGCGGTGTTTTCTGGAGGGCAGGTGTAAAATGGCTCTGCGCCGGCAATAGGACCCGCGCCCGCAAGGTAGTCGGCATAAAATGATGCGAGCCTATGGCTTCCGTAGCCACCTTCTGAAATACCCATGATATAAATTTTGTCCGGATTGACATTGCCCGAAAGGTAAGCGAGCCGGATTGCCCTTTCCCATATCTCCTGTCGTGACGGCTGGTACCATCTGCAATCGGAACCACCTTTAGGGCTCAGCGGAATAAAATATGTTGAAGGGGCATCCTGGAAATAGTTGCACCATGATGCCACCGCGCTCCAGTCGTAGTAGCTGTCTGTGCCGGAGCCGTGCAATGCAATGAACATTGGATAGCCTCCATCCGGCTTAGCTCCTTTTGTGACGTAAGCGAACTTCATGTTCCCGTCAGGCACCTGCCATGAGCCGTTCGGCTCAAGTGAATAACTGGTGGCTGAAAAACTTTGTGCCGTAGGAAGTTTTTGTGGCATTGCATCGTTTGCTGTTTTCCATTTTGCCCACAGTTCCGTGCGGGTAGCCTCAAGTTTGTCGGCAGTTATGGGTGTGGCGTTGCCTAAATCCGGCAGGGTATTGCCGGTGAGTGACGCTGTGAAATAGTTTGCTTCGATGTCTGTGGGTTCAGGCTCAGGTTCAGGTTCCGGTGTTGGGGTAGGAGTGACCGGAGGATCCGGTTCATTGGCGCCTGAATCCTTGGAGCAGGAGGTTAATGCTGCAGATGCGGATAGTATAACAGCTAATATATAAATTGCCAAATTATTAAACATATAAAATGATATTGTGGGAATTGTTTTGCAAAGATAGTGATTTTTGCAGATAATTAGATGATGGCTGCACGGTTTGAGCATGGCAATAATCACCTCCGGTGCGTTGTAAGTTGTTGCGGAGGAGTGATTTTTTTGCTAATTTCGTGCTCATAAACCAATTTTTGCTGCAATGCTGAAAAAAATATATATGGCGGCGGTTCTCGCTGCAATGTCTTTTCCGGTCACCGCGGATAATCTGGTGATACTTCATACAAACGATACCCACAGCGCGATAGATCCGCAGAAAGACGGAACAGGTGGAATCCTGCGCCGTAAGGTAATTGTTGACAGTGTGCGTAACGCAAACGAAAATGTCCTTGTCATTGATGCGGGCGATGCAGTGCAGGGTACTCTTTATTATACCCTGTTCAATGGAGATGTCGAGCGCAAGCTTATGAATGCCATAGGCTATGATATTATGATTTTGGGCAACCATGAATTTGATTCAGGCATGGATGTGCTCAATAATTATGTAAGCCAAAGCGGTGCCCGGTGGTTGTCAACTAACTATGACTTGAGGGAAACAGCGCTTGATTCTCTCTTTGCGCCATATATAATAAAGGAGTACGGAGGAAAGAAAATTGCTTTTATAGGCATAAATCTTAATCCGGACGGCATGATTTCAGCGGCAAATTCAAAAGGGGTCAAGTATATTAACGGCATAAAGGCTGCAAATGCCACAGCATGGCACCTTAAGCACAATGACCGGGTGGATATGGTAATCGCCGTGACGCATATAGGCTATGCTTCCGGCGACAAGCCGGTGGACCTCGACCTCGTTGCGGCATCAGAAGATATTGATATCGTTATTGGCGGGCACAGCCACACAAAAATTGAGCCGGGAGCGGAAAATAGCCCGTCATGGATGGTTGCAAACGCGCTTGGCGACAGCGTGCTTGTTGCGCAGACCGGTTCTTTGGGGCGATATGTCGGTGAAATTACTATCGACCTTGGAAGCATGGAGCCAAGTTATCGGCTGATACCGGTAAACTCACGCCTGGATGCAGATGTAGACCCGGACTTTGCGGCAATCCTTGAGCCTTACCGCCATGATGTCGATTCAATCCTTGGCATAAAGATTGGGAAAACGGCAGAACCTATCATTAAGGCAGATTTCGGTTTGGTAAACCTTGTGTCTGACATGGTGGGATATATCGGCAGCAGGCTAAATGGCGTGCCGGTAGACCTTGCGGTGATGAACAAAGGTGGAATCCGCTGCGACCTCCCGGCGGGAGATATAACCCGTGGCATCATAATGCAGATGATGCCCTTTGACAACAGGGTAGTGGTAATTGATATTTCAGGCAAGGATCTTGCGGATGGCTTTGATGTAATGGCAGGACGGTTTGGCGATGGCATTAGCGGAGCATACGCGGAGTATGATCCAGAAACACTACTGTGTACCAAAATCCTTGTAGGGGGTAAAGAAATTGACCCTGAAAAAATTTACCGCATTGCTACTATAGATTATCTTGCGTCTGGCGGCGATTACATGAAATCGTTCAAAAACGGGGTGGAGACTGCACGTAGCAAAAAGATTCTTTACGATGACATAATGGATTATATCGCCAAAGGTCCTCTCAAAGGTAAGAAAGTCAAGGCGGATACAAAATTGAGAATGGTACAGAAACACTAAAACAACTATGCAGTTTAAGAAAATATTTTCATCAATAATAGTAATACTTTTCCTGAGTGCGCCCGCATTCATAGCCCCTGCGTATACCCCAGATATAGCAGGGCGCAAAAAGCCTTCTCTTGTAGGGGGCAAAGCCGCTGCGGAATGGGCTGATTCAGTTATTGCAACCATGAGTTTGCGCCAGAAGGTAGGGCAATTGTTTGTGCCTCGCCTTGACGTGTTCGATAATCCGGCAGGGCATGCCGCGTTAAAGAAAATGGTTACTACAGGGGATGTCGGAGGTTTCCTGCTTGGCAAGGGAACAGTGGCAGGATATGCGTCATTGATAAATGAGGCGCAGGCAGCGGCAAAGATTCCGTTAATGGTTACCCTTGACGGTGAATGGGGGCTTGCGATGCGCTTGACCGATGCTCCCCGTTTCCCTTACAGCATGGGGCTTGGCGCGATATCCGACCCGCAGCTTCTGTATGATTACGGCAAGGAGGTAGCGAGGGAATGCCGCGAGGTTGGCATTGCTGTGAATTTCGCTCCCGTGCTTGATGTCAACTCAAATCCGGCAAATCCAGTTATCGGTTACCGTTCATTCGGCGAAAATCCCCAGAGGGTCGCGGCTCTTGGTGCCGCATATTCACGCGGGCTGGAAGATGGTGGGGTGCTTGCGGTTGGCAAGCATTTTCCCGGGCATGGTGACACCTCTGTTGACAGCCATAAGGCGCTTCCAACTGTAGACCACACTGCTGAAACTCTCCAGAGCGTTGACTTGGTGCCATTCCGCGAGTTTATAAACCAGGGCAATGGAGGCATTATGGTAGGTCACCTTAAGGTGCCTTCGCTTGATGCCTCAGGTACTCCGGCATCGCTTTCTCCCAAGATAACCACTGACTTGCTTAAAAAGCAGATGGGCTTTGAGGGTCTGGTATTTACAGATGCCCTTGCGATGAAAGGCGCTGTGGCAAAAGCGGGAGAAAACAATTGCGTTGCGGCGCTAAAAGCCGGTGCGGACGTGCTGCTTGGAAGCGGAGCGCCTTATACCGACATTGATGCCGTTGTCGCAGCGGTAAAATCCGGGACTGTTCCTGAAAGCCGCGTAGACGAGAGCTGCCGCAAAATGTTGATTGCCAAATATCAGCTTGGTTTGTCGCACAAACCGCATAATTCCGCTCAGGGTGTTGCCAAGAGGGTTAATTCCGCAAATGCCGATGCGGTGAATGAGAGGCTGGCACAAGGGTGCATAACCATAGTGCGTGATAACGGCAACCTTATTCCTATCGGCGAGCTTAGCAAAAGGGAGATTGCGGTTGTGAGCATAGGTGCGCCGAAATCAAATGAATTTGCAACATATTGTAGCAAATACGCAAAGGTGAGCGAGTACTCGATAGCCCAGGGCGGACCTACGCAGGCGCAACTCACCGAAATTTCCAATGCCGACCTTGTTATTATAGGTGTGTTCTCCAACTCTGCCTGGGCGGCACAGGCATTCTCTTCACTTGCTTCTTTAAAAGCGTCTATAGGGGTCATATTTGTGAATCCCTATAAAATGTCGGCTTTGAAAACCGGAATAGCGAAAGTGGGTGCTTTTGTCGCGGCATACGATGACACTCCGGCACTGCGAAAAGCAGCCGCGCAGGCTATTTTCGGAGGAATAAAGGTTACAGGGCGTTTCCCGGTGAATGTAAATGGTGTTGCGCATGAGGGTGACGGGCTGAGCATAGAAAAGAGCCGTCTGGGTTATGCTACTCCCATAGCGGCAGGTTTTGGATCCGAGCTGGAGAGGAGGATTGATTCAATAGCATCCGCTTGCCTTGCCGCAGGAGCGTTTCCCGGATGCCAGGTGTTGGTTGCAAGGAACGGTGAGGTCGTCCTTGAAAAAAGTTATGGCAAACTGGAACGCGGAGGCACAGCGAGTGTTACCGGCAATACCCTTTATGACATTGCATCGATGACAAAAGCTACTGCAACCGCGGCAGGAATAATGGCTGCGTATGATGAAGGTCTGTTCAAGCTCAATGACAAGGTTTCAAAATATGTGCCGGGTCTGAAAGGCACTGATAAGGAGAATATCACTGTCAGCCAGCTTCTGTACCACGAGAGCGGCATGCCGGCTACCTTGAACATGAACAAGGTGATGATGGATGAGTCGACCTACTCCGGCGCATTGACAAGCAACCGGGCGCGTGCGCCTTATACTGTAAAAGTTGCTCCCGGTGTTTATGCTCATTCTTCAGCAAGGAAGCGCACCGATATCCTTTCGGCAACTCCCAGCGAAAAACATGACATAGAGATGGCAAAAGGCATGTATGTCGGCTTGGATACACGCGACACTATCATGAACCGGATTTATAAGGCGAAGTTGAGACCGTCAAAAAAATATCTTTACAGTTGCCTGAATTTTTGCCTGCTCAGGGAGATGGAAGAGAACCTTACCGGAGTAGACCATGACCAGTGGGTTGATACTGAGATTTTTGCTCCTATAGGTGCTTACAATACCTGTTTCCGCCCGTTGGAAAGCCATGATGCCGCTGCTATTGCGCCGACAGAGTATGACGGTTTCCTGCGCAACCAAACAATTAGGGGATATGTGCATGACGAACTTGCTGCTTTCAGCGGGGGAGTGCAGGGCAACGCTGGACTGTTCTCTACTGCGGGAGATATTGCCAAGTACTCCCAGATGCTTCTGCAAGGCGGTTCATACGGACCGGAGCAAGTGTTGACTCCGGAAACAATAAGACTTTTCACAACAAGCCGTGGCAACAGCGGGCGCAGGGCGCTTGCATTTGATCTTGCTTGCGGGCTCAGGAGCCTTGATGGCAGTGGAACCGATGCTGACACTTACGGGCATACCGGTTTTACAGGCACCTGTTTTTGGATTGATCCTCAGGAAAAAATCATTTTTGTGTTTCTCAGCAATCGGGTAAACCCGTCACGAAACAACAGCGCGTTTTCAAGCGCCAATCCTCGCGGGGAGATGCTTCGCGCCGTCTACTCAACGATGCACTAACCTGTTCTTTGGCAAATCTTACCATTTTTGCAGGGTCAGAAGGGTAATTCACCGGTAAAAGCTATTTTTGCGGCATGAACCATTATATAATTGACAGTGTGGATGCGTACAACAAATTGTACGGGCTCACGACATATCACCCGCTTGTCGCTGCGGTTGACCTGAAAGAGGCAAAGAACCCTGTGCCTAACGGACTGTATGACTACAGGAATATGTACGCATTGTTCCTTAAGAAAGGTACGCAGTGCGTTGTAAAATACGGCAGGCAGGTTTATGATTACCAGGAAGGATCTGTGGTGTCTTTTTCTCCCGGTCAAAAAGTGGAGGTAATAGGCGACAAGGTGGAATTTCAGCCAGATGTGCTCGGCGTGCTGTTTCATGCCGACATAATGTTTGGCACCCCGCTTGCCGACAAGATAAGGAAATACAGCTTTTTCGATTACTCCCAGATGGAAGCGCTCCACTTGTCTGAGCAGGAAAAAGCGTTGTTCATAGACTGCTACAATAAGCTCCGTGCTGAGGTTGAGCGTCCTATCGACCGCCATTCGGCTGATTTGCTGAGCGCCAATATCCAGCTGATGCTCGAGTATATCTTTCGTTTTTACGACAGGCAATTTATTACACGCCATAAAGCGAACAGCGGAGTCGTTGCAGAGTTTGAGAGGGCATTGCAGGATTATTTTTCTGATGGTGAAAACCGTGACGGGCTACCTACTGTGGCGCATTTTGCCGACAAGGCTTGCCTGAGTGCGGGATATTTCGGCGACCTTATAAAAAAGGAAACAGGAGTAACGGCGCAGGAACTTATATCCAAGCACATTGTCAATGTTGCAAAACAACTCCTTGCAACGGGCACAGATGACATTTCACTCATTGCATACGATTTAGGCTTCCAGTACCCGCAGCATTTCACCCGGTTGTTCAAGCGGGTCACAGGGCTGAGCCCGAGTGCTTTCCGGCAGACATTAAGGAATTGAAAAAAAGCAGCGATGCGTCCCCGCGTCGCTGCTCTTGTATTGAGTATGAAAAAGTTATGTAGTAATTATCTGCCTATGGTGAGATTGGATGTGTTCAGGCGCCCTGCAGAACTTCTTGACAAGGCTGCTTTCATGCATTTGCCTGCAAGGGTGAGTTTTGCGGCGGAAGAAGCCTCTCCCTTGATGTTTATCGCATCTACTCCTGCTATTGAGAGGGATGCTGCGGATGACGCCTCAACTTCCAGCTGGTTTACCTTGCATGCTGAAATCTTTGCTGATGCTGCGGAAGATACCTCGATGTCAAGGTCGGAGCATTTGATTGACTGGGCGGAAAAAGATGCCGCGCTTGACACCTCTATGTCAACATTCCTGCCGGGCAAAGAAAGGTCGCCATTGATTTTGATGGAACCGGCTGATGACGCTTCAAAATCAATCACTACCGGAGCTGTTACAAGCACCTTTACCTGAATCTGGTTTTTCTGTTTCCTGCGGACTGAATTTTTGAAAGACGCAGTAAGTTTTCCGTTTGTAACCTTGATGTTGAGTTTGTCCTTTAGGTCCTCCGGGGTTACGACAGTGACAGAGGTTGTGGTTCCCTGCGTGTATTCAACGCTGATTGCCTCCGAAGTTTCGATGGAGGTGACTGATTTTGCCGCAACATTGTATTTTACAAGTCGAGGCTGTGCGGCAAAGAGTGCTGCCGCTGAGGAGATGAGGAGAAGAGCAAGCAATGTTCTTTTCATGATTCAATTGGTTTTATTCATTAGACGCGATTTTTGAGAATAATGTTACATCAGCATCGAAAATTTAAAGAATTTTAGTAATTTAGCCCAAAATCGGAATCATGAAACATTTTTTGCTTATATTTTTCACCGTTTGGTGTGTCCGCGCAGTTGCTTCGCCTATTGACAGCCTTGCATACAGGGTAACAGAGGGAACATCGGCAGGAAGGATTGTATTTAAGGAGGTGCCGGCAGACAAGGATTTCTTTGAAATAAGTGCTGACGGCTCCAAAGTGCTTATTGAAGGTAATAATCCGGTGAGCCTTGCAACCGGATTGAACTGGTACCTTAAATATGTTGCCGGGATACATATTTCATGGAATAACCTCACCCAAAAACTGCCGGATGTGTTGCCTTTGCCGGAAAATGCAATCCGCAGGGAGGCAAAGGTCAGCCGCAGGTATTATCTTAACTACTGCACTTTTTCCTACTCTATGGCTTTTTGGGACGAGGAGCGGTGGATGAAAGAGATAGACTGGATGGCGCTCCACGGCATAAATATGCCTCTGAGCCTTACCGGAATAGAAACTGTTTGGCGCAACCTGCTGCGTCGCCTCGGCTATAGCGACAAGGAGATTGGCGAATTCATAAGCGGTCCGGGATATTTTGCCTGGTGGCAGATGAACAATCTTGAAGGATGGGGCGGACCTCTACCCGCACAGTGGTATGATAGCCAGGAGGAATTGCAGAAGAAGATAGTCGGGCGAATGCAGTCGCTCGGTATCGCTCCGGTGCTTCCCGGATATGCAGGAATGGTGCCGAGGAATATCGGGGACAAGTTGGGATACAAGGTAGATGACCCGGGGCTGTGGTGCGGGTTCCCGCGTCCGGCTTTCCTCTCCCCATCAGATGAGCATTTTGACAGCATAGCAGATCTTTATTATGAGGAACTTGCGAAAGTTTATGGCACCTCGCCTTATTACAGCATGGATCCGTTCCATGAGGGCGGAAGCACCCAAGGGGTTGACCTCGGTGCAGCCGGCGCGAAGCTGATGGGTGCTATGAAGCGTGCCAATCCGGAAGCGAAATGGGTGATTCAGAGCTGGCAGCGCAATCCGATGCCTGCAATGACCGATACCCTTGATGCCGGGGAGCTTGTTGTGCTGGACCTTTATAGCGAAAAAATCCCAAAATGGAAGCGCAACGGGGGCTACGGCAAGCATGACTGGGTTTACTGCATGCTGTTGAATTTTGGCGGTAATGTTGGGCTGCATGGCAGAATGGACAGCCTTGTTGACGGATATTATGAAGCTCTTGGCAGCGAATATGGCAAGACCCTTACCGGAGTGGGTTCAACTCCGGAGGGAATAGAGAATAATCCGGTGATGTTTGAACTTGTGTATGAGCTCCCTTGGCGCGATGAATTTAAAGCGGAGGAGTGGCTTGACGGGTACGAGCGTGCGCGCTATGGATTAGATTCCATTCCTGCGGGGATAAAGGATGCGTGGCATGCGCTTTACTCAACTGTATATAATGCTCCGGTGGATTACCGTGGAGAAGGAACTGTGGAGTCGCTGTTTTGCGCACGTCCGCGCTGGGATGCGAGAAGCGCCTCAACATGGGGCTCATCATTGCTTTTTTATGATGCGGACAGCACAGCAAAAGCCGCATCTTTGCTTGAAAAATATTCAGGCAACTCAAACTACGAATACGACATGATAGATGTGCGCCGTCAGGCAAATGCAGACCGGGGCAACAGGCTTCTGCGTAAAATGGCTTCGCTGAAGGAAGCGGGCGAGACAGATTCCCTTGCCGCGTTGAGCAATGAATTTCTGGCGCTTATGCTACAGCAGGATTCACTTCTGAGCCTTAGACCCGAAACCCGCGTTGACACATGGCTTGATGCCGCGGGCAACCTTGCCGGTGATGACAAGGAGGCACGCGAGCTTTACAGGCGCAATGCGGCGATGCAGATAACTGTATGGGGCGACAGCGTGGCTGCGAACCGCGGAGGATTGCATGACTATTCGCACAGGGAATGGGGCGGAATACTGCGGGAGCTGTACTATGAACGCTGGAAAGCATTCTTTGACAGCGAACTGCATGGTGCTCCCGCCCCGGATTTCTACCGTATGGAGTGCGAATGGGTCGACCGCCGGAGCAAAGAATAACTATCTCTTCTTTGGCTGTACTGCAAACTTGTACTGCACATGGAGCAACCCGTAACGCGGCAGTACGTTTGTCCATGTTTCGGTACGCCCCTGCGCATTGACATTATAGGTGACATTGCTCAATTGGTGGAGCAAATCGAATCCGTCTAACATAAATACCCAGCGACCTTTTTTTGGAGCATAGCTTAGACGTACGTTCCATACCACATCGGTGGTGTTGAGCTCGGAGTAGGCATATCCGCGGCGAGTGTACATGTTGAGGTCGGTTGCTATGCTGAAATTATATGGAAGAACAAAGTTGCCGTTGATTCCATATTGTGCTGTGGTTGCAGAGAAATCGTTGAACCCTTTGCGGTTTCCATGTGTGTCACGCCATTCAACGAGTGCTCTAAGCCCGATGCTCTGCTTGCCGAGTCTCCAGTTCAGACGCATGTCTTCGGATAGCACAAGGTTTTTGATTATGCTCTTTGTAAAGTTTTCACCGTCTGTTGCAATAAGATCCGCGTTGTGCCCGTAGGTGATCCGCGATGTCGTTATTATGTCAAATTGGTCAATAGTGCCGAATGCCTTGTAAAACTGTTCGTGCAAGCGTGCATACCAATTCCCATCCACATTCTGCATCATATATGTACGCACACCGGTCAGGCTTTTGAAGCTATATGCTGTCACCAATGCATCCTGTGTGAAGGAGTATGCAAGTGAAAGATAATTGCTCCATGTATGGCGCTGGAAAGAATTACGCGTCCAACCGAGTGTAAAATCGTTTTGGGCGGAATTTTTTAAGTTTTTGGCACCAACGTATATATTTAGCGGGTCACGAGTGTCTGTTATAGTTACAAGGCGGTCAAGTGGCACTAACTTGACATTGCGGTCAAATTTGAGTTGCAGTATGTCTTTACCTTTAGTATAATTGATGAAGGTGCTGTAAAACCAGAGCTTGAACGAATTGTCTTTGATATATTGGTTGTTATCAGTCTGTCGGTAATCAAGTGATCGCCATAGATATTCAAATACGGGCTTTACTGTAAGCATCAGTTTCCCTCCGGATGCGAATTTCTTATTATAAGTGAGGTTAAATTGCATGTATGCATCATGGGAGCGCATGGTGGACATATGGGACTGCCCGTTGTCAAGTGCCGACTGATAGTCAGCAGGGAGACTTCCGAATATTCCGGCGTCACCCAGACGGTCAAGGCGGTAGAAATAGGAGTCTTTGGTTGACGATTTATGGAAATAATAACATGAAAGAAGCATGGACAGGTCTCCGCTTGGAATGAAAGTATACGATAATCCAGTATTGAAGTTGAGATTATGGTCAGGATGATTGCGTGTATAACTGTAAAAAGTGGAACGGCTATTCTCACGGTTATAATTTATATCGTAGCGGTCAAATCCGTAAGTATTACTGCGATCATAGTCAAGAGATACTGAGGAACTGAACAAATCCGGGGTAGAAGGCACCTTTGTGTCAAACTGCACTCCGCCGCTGACCGACAGTGAATTGCCGGAGAAGTAGGATTGCGTAAGTGTGCTGTTTAGGGTTATGTCGGCAAAAGAGGTTGTTTCTCCCGAATATATAGCTTCAAGTATTTTCAAGGTAAGATCAGTGAGTTCACTATTGAAAGCCGCCGACATGGAACGCCCTGTCTGATTACGGTTGTTGTAGTTGAATTTGTTTGTAACACCGATATATTTATTTTTCGGGCGTAGTTGCAGGGTAT
Organism: Bacteroidales bacterium GP2; assembly: GCA_001701115.1. Lineage (GTDB taxonomy): Bacteria > Bacteroidota > Bacteroidia > Bacteroidales > Muribaculaceae > Paramuribaculum. The sequence continues at coordinate 17,100 of DAAJ01000092.1, read as the reverse complement.
TGCTGCTGTTGACCGTCAGATTATGTGACAGTGCTTTATCAAAACTATTTTCATAGGTGTCACCGCTGGTAAGGTAATTGGTCTGGTTTATGATAGCCCGATAGTTGTTGCGCACATGGCTTACAGTGGTAGTGCCTGAAAAATCCCATTCATTGTCCGGATTTACCGACTTGGCATTGTAGGACAGTCCCGCCATTTTGGTGCGGAAATCTCCCGGGTTGTTTGTTGCCGTGTATTGGTCATTTTGCCCTGGCTGTCTGCTGTCATTGAGATTGTTGACATTTGCGATGAGGGCAAGGCGTGAGCGTGAGGTGTACCACATGCCGAACATACGCCCGAGATACCTTGATGCGATTCCGGTACCAGCCTCTATGTTCCCCACAAATCCCGACATATAGTCGCGTTTGAGTGTTACATCCATCACATACTGGCTATCACCAAGGTCACGACCGGCAAGTTTGCTGCGTTCACTCATTTTATCATAGACCGATACGTTTTTGACTGTATAGGAGGCAAGATTATTGAGCATCAGCTGCTTGTTGCTGTTGAAAAAATCACTCCCGTTCAGTAGCAGGCTTTCCACATACTTGCCGTCTACATATATTTCTCCACCGTCACGGATTTCTACTCCGGGGAGCTGTTTGATGAGCGCGTCGAGCATTGTGCCCTCAGGTAGTGCAAATGCGTCTGCATTATAAACCATGGTGTCACCTTTGGCATAAAATTTTACTTTCGATGCCCTGACAACCACTTCTCCAAGTTCTTTCCCTTCCCGCTGAAACACAAGGTTATCCAGTTCGATATTTATGTTACGGTTACTACGCTTCTTAATTGTGATTGTACGTGTAATATCCATATAACCCGGCGATTGTGCCGTCATAATATAATCAGCATCCTCGTTTGGTACGGAAAATGTCAGTTGAGTAGTCACAATTGTCATTCCGATACCGTTGCGGACATGTGATGTTGCAAGTTTTCCATGTATTGTGTCAGTGCCGGCAGAAGATATAAGCCATCCTTTGAAATTACGGATAGCCTCTCCTGTAAACTCCTGTTTAGCTGCTATTGAAACGATGAGTTTTTTTGCAGATAATTGTCCACAAGAAATAATTGCTAATAAGCAAAACACCAACCACTTCATCCTATATGTATGTAGGACTGTGGTTGCAAGAAATAACAGTATTTTCATGATAAAACGGGTAATGGTGAATAACTTTGTTTTATTTCCTGCAAAGTTATTGCTACGAATTGTACCCCGTTTTGGATGAGAGAGGTTAAATATTCCTTATTTGCCCCTGTAACTGACTGAAAATGAGCGTGAGGAACGTTGTAAAATTCCTCATGCTGAATATCAGGCAATTGGCTACATCTTTGAGGCAAACTCCTCGCTGTCCGGGGCTCCAGATTCAAGGATTTTGTCTTTCAGGCGAGCCTTCCGGTTATAGAAGTTCTTTATCTTTATATCGGTGAACAGGCAAATGGCACGGGGTGAGAATCCGGAATAGAGGTAGGTGAGGAAGGTAATATCGTTTTTCGTTAGGGATGGAATCTGGGTGCGGACACGATGAATGAGTTTGCTGTTGTAAGTATCGACGAGCCTTTCAAGTTCAGCAAGTGATTTGTTGCCGCGCATATCATTAATCTGCCGCTCAAGCTCTTTGTAAACCGATAGACGCACATTGTCTGAGTCCGCATCCTTTTTATCGAAGTACTCATTGCACAAGCGGTTGAAAATGCTCCAGCGTTCAGCATACAGAGTCTCTACTTTTTCACGAAGTTCTGTGTTGGTGCGCTTATTAGTTTCACGTAGTGTTTCATATTGTCGGGCAATACGGAGCCGGTCTTCAATGTCTTTTCTGCGGAGTTTCCGGTAAAAAGAGATGATAAAGGCAATGATTATGCCGCATAATATAATAATGGCGAGGGGAACGAATTTCTGATATTTAATCCAAAATATGCGCCAACGTGATGTTTTATTTGGTTGTAGCCACGGATTAAGCTGTCCGGTGAATTTGCCACGGGATGTATTGATTGTCCATGTGTCATCGTAATGAAAGGTGCTATAATATGGGAACTGGATTACGCAATCCCATGTAATAAGGCTGTCTGTTGTCTCTTCTTCATCAACGGTAAATGAAAAAGGGACTTTGGGTTCAAAGATATATTTATCTACGCACAATTCCATTGAATATATTTCTAATGCAACGCCCTTAGCCTGTATTTGAACCCAGACATCCATTTTGTTCCCTCTATTGCTGATAAATAGGGAAGTGATAAATAGGCTGTCCTGAATATTTTCAATGTATTCCGCGGTGCGCTCTATCGTATTTTCTGCAGTTGCATGATTACATGTGGCAAGGAATGCCACAATGCAGCAGATATATGGTAGGATTCTATGAGGTCTCATCTGTCTGTAATTATGTTTGAAAGCAATGTCCAATCCGGTATAATCCAAGATGCAAAGTTAAGTAAATAATGGGTTGGGAAGAGTAAATTCGAGCAGTAAAATATTCCTCTTTTGCTTTGTTAAAGACCTGAAAATCAGTGTTGGTTGAAAATATAAATTCCTCATTGCCATTTAGCCCGGATTATCGGCAGGTGTTGCCGGCATTTATGGTTGGAGGATAGCATAAGGTGTAAAAAAAACGGGAGACGGTGTTGTTGAAACACTGTCTCCCGAATAAGTTAAAACGACCAGCGATACTGATTACTGACCGAGATATGTTTTGAGCAGTTTGCTTTTTTGTCCTTTGAGGCGGCGGATAGCTTTTTCTTTAATCTGACGGACACGTTCACGGGTAAGGTCAAATTTTTCACCTATCTCCTCCAGTGTCATTTCCTGGCATCCGATACCGAAGAACATCTTAAGAATCTCCCTTTCTCTCTCGTGGAGCTGGCGCAATGCGCGGTCTACCTCCTTGCTCAGGCTCTCCTGAGTGAGGGTAGAGTCTGCCATAGGGGAGTCATCATTAGTGAGGACGTCAAGAAGGCTGTTGTCTTCACCTTCTACAAATGGAGCGTCCACAGAAATGTGCCGTCCGGAAACCTTTAATGTGTCAGCGATTTTGTCAACCGGCACATCAAGCCTTTCTGCGAGTTCTTCCGGAGAGGGTCGGCGCTCATGCTCCTGCTCGAATTTAGAGAGCGCCTTGCTGATTTTGTTGAGTGAGCCGACCTGGTTCAGAGGCAGGCGCACGATACGGCTTTGCTCCGCAAGTGCCTGGAGAATGGACTGGCGGATCCACCACACCGCGTAGGAGATGAATTTGAATCCACGGGTCTCGTCAAACTTCTGCGCAGCCTTAATAAGCCCGAGATTGCCTTCGTTGATAAGGTCCGGCAGGCTGAGTCCCTGGTTCTGGTACTGCTTTGCCACAGATACAACGAAGCGAAGATTTGCACGGGTAAGTTTTTCAAGTGCCCTCTGGTCTCCCTGGCGAATGCGCTGGGCGAGTTCCACCTCCTCTTCAACAGAGATAAGCTCCTCGCGACCAATCTCTTGCAAATATTTGTCAAGAGAGGCGCTTTCGCGGTTGGTGATTGATTTTGTGATTTTTAGTTGTCTCATTAGCTTTGTCTGAGATTTTAGCGTGCAAAGATAGTGAAAAAAATCGAGTTTTTTAGCTCAAAAATGATGATTATATCCACATATCTTTATTAATAACACCCCGGAAAGAGATTTTAGTATGCAAAGATGTTTAAAAAAGCAAAAAAATGGCAGTTAGCGTGCCAGGAAGCGGCATATCGGTTCGGCAATCGCGCCCATGCGGTGCTTGTATGGTTCGTTGCCTCTGGACAGGTCGTAATCTGTAATGCCGTTTTCAAAGCACCATTTGATTGTGTCGCACAAGAGCAAAATCCCCGGTGAATACTTGCTGAATTTCATGTTGGATGCAAGTTTTGGCACAATAATCCGGTTGTCATACCGATATACAAGTGTAAATGCCGCAGGCTCACCGTTTATTTCCAGTACAATGAGTTTCGATTGGGTCAATGCTTTGAAGCTTGCCGCTGTCATTCCGCTCCTTACCTGGAAGTATGCCTTAAACTGGCATAAGATGCCGCTAAGCAGGTTATGTTTTTTATTGTTCCAGTCTAACTTACGGATATATAGGAGTTTCCATAGGTCAAGCCAGTATTTTTTTGATGGAGGGCATGAAGAGTCAAATATTTTCAGCTCTGTTGCAACACCATTGTCCGCAACATGGTTTGCCGCAGTCCTGATATTCTGGCGCATTCTTTTGCTGAGAGATGAAAAATAATCTTCATATCCGGCGAACCGGTTAATGGGAATGTGGAAACTCTCGCGGGATGAGCATTTTGCCTGTGGAAAGCGCATGCATAGGGCGTCATAAAACGGGGTTTGCTCAGGCAGGTCATAGAATCGCTTTGCGTATGCCTTATAGCGGATGGAAATGTAGTCTGCAAGGTGATTGAAGATTTGCTCACTGCCCCCCGGAATATTAACAAGAGATGCCACATTGTTGGTTCCGGAGTTTTTCCAAGAGATAAATTCTACCTTCTTTTTCGGGAATTCCTTTACGGTCAAAGGCACTATTGCTACAGGCAAGCCGTTTTTGCGCATCAAAATAAATTCTATATGCTTGAATAGACTGCGGTGCGCGGCATGAAACCGGGCTGCAAAGCTATTCCATGTATATGTCTGGTAGAAAGAATAGTACAGTGGCGGCATCCCTGCGGCAATCTGGTTTGCAGCGGCAACATCCATGCTCTCCCATATATCCTTAAGCGGTTCTATAGTGCGGAATACCTCAAAAGTGATATCATTCTCAGCCATATTTATATCGCAATTTAATCCTGTGCCTGCAAAGTTACGAAAAAACATAATATATAGGTGTATGTTGGCGTAATAGCGGCATCGGAGAAGTTGTGCCCGAATTTTGTATTAAATGTGATGCGTTATCAAGCGTCCTGCCACACATTGATGTGATTTCTTTGGTTTTTTTGTTTGTGTGTTTCAAAAATGTGTTGTAATTTTGCATCACATTAATCCATTAATTACAAACACACCTATGACACACGCCAATTCTATTACATTTGATCTTGCATGGTACACTATTCTCAGCCAGTACTCAGCGTCTGTGAGACGCACAGTTTGTGATGCCGTGCTAAATTTTGCACTTACCGGAGAAGTCCCTGTATTAAAGGGGATTGCAAAAGTTGCGTTTCAGTTTATATCACATGAGATTTCTAAACAGCTTGGCAAGGAAACTGTTGAGAGTATTCCGGTGCCTGTTCCTTCGTCAACAGTCCCGGAGGCTCAGGAGGGTGATGCCGATGACATGGCGCAAATACAACAGCATGAATCGTTTACTGAGCCTGTACGGCATGAGCCGATGCTTTCAGAAGATGAGGTTGTAGAGGAAACTTCAGATGCGCAGCCGGAAGAAACTATGCCGGAAGCATCGGTGCAGGATATTTGTGATAAGGACATCTCATCTCTAAATATCAAGCCCTCAAAGAAACCGCAGTCTGCCTCTTCGGAATCTCAGCCATATAAGCCGCAGGGATGCCTTTCCCGCAACCGGATGCCGGTCGGCAAAATACCAGCTGCTGACCGTCCGGATGCCGNNCCGAAGAAGATAGCATTTTCAAGCCCCTACCTCACGCCGTTCTAGAGGTTATAGGTTCTATCCGATTATTTGAAGTAGATATCCACTACCTCTTCAATAGCTTCGGTATCTGGTACCGCTTTGCCCTCGGATGATTTCTTCAATAGCTTCTTCACAGCATAGAAATCCGGGTTACGTCTTGCCTGGGCATCTTGTGCATCCTCGGCATCCGGACGGTCAGCAGCTGCGCCGTTTTCAATCACTTCATCGGAATATTCAATGTCAGTGTACATTTCACTGCCATTAACTATCGTGGTGTTAAGGGTAGCCGGGATTACTTTAAGCTGTGGATTGCTGTCAAAGCTGTCGAAATCCTGTATATATCGTTCTACTAATGTGGTAACAAATCTGGTAAAGTCTTCTTTTGTCATAGCTGTATGTCGTTTTCACTTATAACACCGCTTTTGCGGATATTGTTGGGTAAATACGGCGCAGAGATGAAATTTTTCTCTACATGCGTAAAATTTACGCAATAAAATTTGGAATAACATCAGTCAAATGTTTATCTTTGTTGCGTAATTATTACACAACAAAAAATGGAGAAGGACAAAGAGACAAGGCTCAAGGCGGCGCAGAGCGTGATGCTGGGGGCAATTTGTGGTGATATTATCGGCTCAGCCTATGAGTTTCATCCTCAGAAAGATGTAAACCTGCCGTTATTTACGCCATATAACAAATTCACTGATGATACAGTATGCACAATCGCTATTGCTGATGCAATGATGAGCGGCGAGCCATACGAAAAGGTCTTGCAGAAATGGTGCAGGAAATATCCTCGTGCAGGCTACGGCGGGCATTTCAGGCTATGGATTATTGTTGAGGATCCGGAGCCTTACGACAGTTGGGGCAACGGCTCGGCTATGCGTGTAAGCAGCGCGGGAGCATTCGGCAGAAACCTCGATGAGGTGCTGGCGCTTGCTAAGGAGTCGGCTGAGATTACCCATAACCATCCTGAGGGGATAAAGGGAGCGCAAGCAACAGCAGCCGCAATCTATTTTGCCCTGAATGGAATGAGCAAGGAGGATATGAGGACAGTGCTGGAGCGTATGTTCGGCTATGACCTGTCCCGGGATTATTATGAAATCCAGCAGCATTACAGTTTTGATGTCAGTTGCCAGGGGAGTGTTCCGGAATCTATCATTGCATTCCTGTATAGCACCGACTATGAGTCAACCATACGCCTCGCGGTGGCAATGGGCGGCGATGCCGATACCATGGGCGCAATTGCCGGCGGTATAGCTGCTGCTTACTATGGCGGTGTGCCTGAAAATATCGCCAACAGGTGCGTGGAGCTCCTTCCCGGCGAAATGGTTGAGGTAATCGGCAGTTTTAATGAAGCGCTCGAGGACAGGCATGGACGATAAGAAGTATTGTTACAAATATCCTCATCCTGCGGTCACTGCCGACTGCGTTATTTTCGGATTCGACGGCATGGATTTGAAAGTGCTCCTTGTTGAGCGTGGGTTAGACCCGTATAAAGGGCAATGGGCGTTTCCGGGCGGGTTTGTCAAGATTGACGAATCGGCAGAAGACGGTGCAAAGCGTGAACTTAAAGAGGAAACCGGTCTTGAGGATGTGCAGATAGAGCAGCTCCATGCCTATTCAGCTCCTAACCGCGACCCGCGTGAGAGGGTAATCACCATAGCATACATTGCATTGGTGAGGCTGAGGGATGTCAAGGGTGGCGATGACGCGGCGGATGCAAGATGGTATCCGGTAAAAGATGTTCCAAGCCTTGCGTTTGACCATGAACTGATGCTGCGTGATGCGCTCCATTATTTAAAGGAGCGGATACATTTCCGACCTGTAGGCTATGACCTCCTTCCTGAAAAATTTACAATCAAGGAGCTTCAGACCCTGTATGAGGCAATTCTCGGAGTGAGTTTCGACAGGAGGAACTTTGCGAAGAAGATGCTCCACCTTGATATACTTACCCCATTGGAGGAAACAGTGTGGCGCACCCCGAAACGTAAGGCGAACCTGTACAAATTCAACATGGATAAATATAATGAGTTGAAGCAACGAGGTTTCCGGCTTGAGTTCTGAGGTTATCATAAGAAATTACATTATAAGCGTGAAAAGCGTGCCGCATGGTGCGCTTTTCACGCTTTTGCGGCTTGGAAGTGGCGATTTATTTGGTGGGGAGGGGATAAAACTTTAAATTTGTAGCTTAATCGCTAAATTTGGTTTACGCATTTAATTAAAAATAGCAATATGAGTGACAGACTCTATATTTTTGACACCACCCTGCGCGATGGAGAGCAGGTGCCGGGATGTCAGCTTAACACAGTGGAAAAAATCGAGGTTGCGAGGACTTTGGAGGAACTTGGCGTAGATGTCATAGAAGCTGGTTTCCCCGTTTCAAGTCCCGGAGACTTCAATTCGGTGGTGGAGATTAGCAAGGCGGTGACCTGGCCAACAATCTGCGCCCTTACCCGCGCGGTTGAAAATGACATAAGGGTTGCGGCTGATGCATTGAAGTATGCGAAACGCAAAAGAATCCACACCGGTATCGGAACCTCCGACTACCATATCAAATACAAATTCAACAGCACTCGCGAGGAGATAATCGAGCGCGCTATAGCTTGCGTGAAGTATGCCAAGAAATTTGTTGAAGACGTGCAGTTTTATGCCGAGGATGCTGGACGCACCGACAATGAGTACCTTGCCAGGGTTATCCAGGCGGTTGTAAATGCCGGAGCTACGGTTGTGAATATTCCTGATACCACAGGCTACTGTCTGCCGGCGGAGTTCGAGGCGAAAATCCGTTATCTTATGGAGCACGTTGATGGAATCCATAATGTCACTATCGCCACCCATTGCCATAATGACCTCGGAATGGCTACCGCAAACACTGTTGCCGGAGTAATGGGAGGCGCACGCCAGGCGGAAGTGACGATAAACGGCATCGGTGAGCGTGCCGGAAACACCTCGCTTGAAGAGGTTGTGATGGTGATGCGCTCGCACAAGGAGCTTGGAATCGACACAAACATCAATACTACCAAGATAAGCGCCGCAAGCCGTATGGTGAGCAGCCTGATGAATATGCCTGTGCAGCCAAACAAAGCTATTGTGGGGCGCAATGCCTTTGCTCATTCGAGCGGCATCCACCAGGACGGTGTGCTCAAGAACCGCGAGAGCTATGAAATCATTGACCCGAAGGATGTGGGCATTGATGAAAACTCTATCGTGCTCACGGCTCGCAGCGGGCGCGCGGCATTGAAGCACAGGATGCATGTGCTTGGCGTTGACCTCGACAAGGAGGCTCTTGACAAGGCATACGAAGCGTTTCTCAAGCTTGCCGACCGTAAGAAAGAGGTCAATGACGATGATGTGCTCATGCTTGCCGGCAAGCACACTGCGGCATCCCGTCGCATCAAGCTTGATTTCCTTCAGGTTACCTCAGGAGTGGGCATCCATTCCGTTGCAAGCATCGGGCTTGATATTGCCGGAGAAAAATTCGAGGCATGTGCGAGCGGCAACGGTCCGGTTGACGCAGCAATTTCCGCAATCAAGAATATCATCCACCGCAATATGCTGGTGAAGGAGTTCCTTATCCAGGCTATCAACAAGGGCTCTAACGATGTGGGCAAGGTGCACATGACGGTTGAATATGACGGGCAGCAGTATTATGGTTTCTCGGCTAATACCGATATCGTTGCGGCAAGTGCCGAAGCATTTATTGACGCGATTAATAAGTTTGTGAGATAATAATCATGGGAAAGACTCTGTTTGACAAAATCTGGGACGCGCATACTGTCACCGATATACCGGACGGTCCCACTCAATTATATATAGACCGGCATTATTGCCATGAGGTGACGAGCCCGCAGGCATTTGACGGATTGCGCAAGCGCGGGCTGAAAGTGTTGCGCCCGCAGCGCACAATCTGTTCTCCGGACCATAATATTCCTACCCGCAACCAGGATAAGCCGATTGCCGACCCGGTGTCCCGCAACCAGGTGGAGACTCTTGAGAGGAATGCGGCGGATTTCGGGCTTGAGATTTTCGGGGTAGGGCATCCCAAGAACGGCATCATCCATGTGATGGGTCCCGAAAACGGTCTTACTCTTCCCGGAGCGACAATTGTGTGCGGCGACAGCCACACATCAACCCACGGCGCATTCGGCGCAATTGCATTCGGCATAGGCACTTCCGAAGTTGAAATGGTGCTCGCCACGCAGTGCATACTCCAGCCGCGCCCAAAAACAATGCGTATTACAGTAAACGGCAAGCTCGGCAAAGGTGTCACAGCAAAAGATATCGCACTCTACATTATTTCTAAAATGACCACAGGCGGTGCCACCGGTTATTTTGTAGAGTATGCTGGCGAGGCTATCCGGGCGCTTAACATGGAGCAGAGAATGACACTGTGCAACCTCTCCATTGAGATGGGCGCACGCGGAGGTCTTATCGCACCGGACGAAACCACTTTCGAGTATCTCAAAGGTCGCGAGTATGCTCCTCAGGGTGAGGAGTGGGATGCTGCGGTAAGTTATTGGAAGACCTTGCCGAGTGACAGCGATGCGGTGTTTGATAAAGAGGTGGTGTTTGACGCGGCGGATATTGAACCGCGCGTTACTTTCGGCACAAATCCAGGCATGGGCATCGGAATCAGTGAAACTGTTCCCGCGGCTCCGGAGGAACCTGCGGCGAAGGCAAGTTTTGAGCAATCGCTGAAATATATGGGTTTCGAACAGGGGCAGAGCTTGAAAGGTACTCCGGTGGATTATGTTTTCCTCGGCAGTTGCACCAATGGGCGAATCGAGGATTTCCGCGCTTTTGCAAGCTATGTTAAAGGCAAGAAGAAAGCTCCCGGCGTTACAGCGTGGCTTGTTCCCGGCTCGTGGGCGGTTGAGCGCCAAATCAGGGAAGAAGGTATTGACAAGATACTTTCCGACGCCGGATTTGAAATCCGCCAGCCCGGATGCTCCGCTTGCCTTGCTATGAACGATGACAAAGTGCCCGCTGGAAAGCTCGCTGTGTCTACATCCAACAGGAATTTTGAAGGACGGCAGGGACCTGGAGCGCGGACTGTGCTTGCCGGACCGCTGGTTGCTGCTGCGGCTGCTGTGCATGGAGTGATAACAGACCCTCGTGAGGGAGAATAATATTTAAGGAATATGAGTACAAATCCGAGATTTGATATAGTGCAGTCGCGTTGCGTGCCGCTGCCGATGGAAAATGTGGATACCGACCAGATAATCCCTGCAAGGTTCCTCAGGGCTACCTCCCGCGAGGGTTTTGGAGAGAATCTTTTCCGTGACTGGCGGTTTGATGCGAGTAACAATCCCATTGCTGATTTTCCCTTGAATGACCCGCGCTATGGCGGATGCATCCTTGTTGCGGGCAAGAATTTCGGCTGCGGTTCAAGCCGCGAGCATGCGGCATGGGCTATCGCCGATTATGGTTTCAGAGTAGTTATTTCAAGTTTCTTCGCTGATATCCACAAGAATAATGAACTTAACAATTTTGTACTGCCGGTGGTGGTTTCGCCGGAATTTCTGGATGAGCTATTCCGCTCTATTGAGGAGAATCCGATGACCGAGGTTAAAGTTGACCTGCCAAACCAGACTGTTACAAACCTTGCAACCGGTTCTACAGAGAAATTTGATATTAATCCTTATAAGAAGCAGTGTCTTGAAGAGGGACTTGATGATATCGGCTATCTGCTGGCACATCAGGGCGACATTGAGGCATGGGAAACGAATAATAAAAAGTAATATATGGAACTTAAGATAGCGGTTTTGCCCGGTGACGGCATAGGACCGGAAATTTCAAAAGCTGGCGTGAAGGTAATGCAGGCTGTGTGCGACCGTTTCGGTCATAAAGTCAGCTTCCAGTATGCTCTTGTTGGAGCATCTGCAATTGACGTAACGGGAAATCCGTTTCCGGATGCCACATACGAGATTTGCAAGGATGCGGATGCAGTGCTTTTCTCGGCAGTAGGTGATTTGCGCTTCGACAATAATCCTGATGCTAAAGTGCGCCCGGAGCAGGGGCTGTTGGCGATGCGTAAGAAGCTCGGGCTGTTTGCCAACATCCGCCCGGTGGAAACATTCGATTGCCTTATCCACAAATCTCCTCTCAGGCGCGAACTTGTTGAGGGTGCGGATTTCGTGTGCATCCGTGAGCTTACAGGAGGAATGTACTTCGGCGAGAAGTACGAGGGCGACGACAGAGCTTATGATACCTGCATTTATACCCGCACTGAGATAGAACGCATTTTGAAGGTAGCTTATGCATACGCGCAGCGCCGCCGCAAGCACCTTACTCTGGTTGACAAGGCTAATGTTCTTGCATCAAGCCGCTTGTGGCGCAAGATAGCTCAGGAAATGGCTCCTCAGTACCCGGATGTGACTACGGATTATATGTATGTGGATAATGCTGCAATGAGGATGATTCAGGAGCCGAGGTTCTTTGATGTCATGGTCACTGAAAATACTTTCGGTGATATTCTCACTGACGAAGGCAGCGTTATAACCGGTTCTATGGGGCTTCTGCCGTCGGCAAGCACCGGTGAGAGTACTCCGGTTTTTGAACCTATCCACGGCTCATGGCCGCAGGCTGCGGGGAAAGATATTGCTAACCCGCTGGCGCAGATTCTTTCCGTGGCGATGCTTTTTGATTATTTCGACCTCAAGGATGAAGCGGCAGCAGTAAGGGCGGCGGTAAACGCGTCACTCGACGAATGTGTCCGCACTCCGGATATCCAGGTTGAGGGCAAGGACGCTTTAGGAACACAGGCTGTAGGCAACTGGATTGCAGATTACATTGCTAAACATTGAGCATAAATCATAATGAGGATACTAAAGGTTTTCATCGCCGGTTTTTGTTGCCTTGCGGCGAATGGTGCGGTTGGCGCGCCGGTATGTGAGGCGGATAATACGGCAGTGACCGGAAGCAGACCGGAAATAGGCAAACGGCTGTTTGTTTCCCCGGCAATTGAAGCGCAGATTAAGGCGGTGACCTCGCAGTTGAAGAATCCCAAACTTGCCAGGATGTTTGAGAACTGCTTCCCGAATACTCTTGACACAACGGTTTTCTTCCGCACTGACAGTGTTGACGGCAAAAATGACACTTTTGTTATTACCGGCGATATTCATGCGATGTGGCTGAGGGATTCGGCAGCCCAGGTGTGGCCTTATGTCCGCTTTGCATCCGAAGACCCGGCTTTGAAAAATATGATTGAAGGCACTATACGCCGTCAAATCAAATGTATTCTCATCGACCCTTACGCGAATGCGTTCAATGACGGTCCTACCGGGGGCGAGTGGCAGAGCGATTTCACCAAAATGGTGCCTGAAGTGCATGAACGCAAATGGGAAATTGATTCTCTTTGCTATCCGGTGAGGCTTGCCTACGAGTATTGGAAGCGCACCGGCGATGCTTCGGTTTTTGATGAAAACTGGCTCAAGGCTGTGGATTTGATTTTGCAGACTTTCCGCGAGCAGCAGCGCAAGGATGACCCCAAAGGTCCTTACAGGTTCTTGCGTCGCACAGACCGTGCGCTCGACACCCTTAACAATGTCGGCTGGGGTGCGCCGGTGAGCGGATGCGGTCTGATTGTGTCCTGTTTCCGTCCGAGTGACGACTCAACGACTTTGCAGTACCTTATCCCCTCGAACTTCTTCGCCGTTACCTCCCTTAGAAAGATGGCGGAAATACTTAGTGCCGTGAATAATGATGCGGAGCGCGCCTCACAATGCACTGCGCTTGCCGATGAAGTGGAAGCTGCATTAAAGCAGTATTCGGTTTACAATCATCCTGAATTTGGCGAGATTTATGCCTACGAGGTGGACGGTTTCGGCAATCGTATGCTCATGGATGACGCGAATGTGCCCTCGCTCCTTGCAATGCCATATCTCGGCGATGTTGAGCTTCAGGATTCCATTTACCAGAACACCAGGAAATTCGTGTGGAGCAAATCCAATCCGTACTTCTTCTCAGGCGATGCAGGGGAGGGGATTGGCGGTCCTCATGTCGGATATTCTTACGCATGGCCGATGAGCATCATGATGAAGGCATTCACTTCTACTGATGATAAGGAGATTGCAGATTGTGTTGCAATGCTGATGAACACCGATGCCGGAACAGGATTCATGCACGAGAGCTTCAATGTTGACAATGCTGATGACTTCACAAGATCATGGTTCGCATGGCAGAATACCCTCTTTGGTGAACTTATTCTTAAGCTCATTGATGACGGCAAGCTTGAACTTCTCAATTCCCTGTGATTGAGCACGCACCAAAAACAATCCCCTCCGCCTTGCTTTATTGCAGCGGAGGGGATTGATGTTTTGTTCGGAACTTGTTAGAGCGCAAGGAGCTTTTCAATCTGCGCTTCAAGGGTTGCTTTTGTCTGTGAGCCGGCGAGGCGCAGGTCACGGATCTGTTCGCCGTTCTTGAAGAAAAGGATTGTAGGGATTGACATGATGCGGTACTCTGTGCTCAAGTCATTCTCCTCCTCGATGTTGTACTTGCCGATTTTAACCTTGCCCTCATACTGAGCAGCAACCTCGTCAATTACAGGCGCGAGACGCATGCAAGGTCCGCACCATGTTGCCCAGAAATCAATTACCACAGGTTCGCCGGAAGCGATGATATCCTTCACAGTGGCATCGGTAAACTGAATAGCCATAAAAATATGTATTTTAAATTAGTGATGTTCAATTGCTGACGCTATGCCGTGGTCTGCTCCGGTATGCCATAGTGCTGATTACAGTACCTCTTTGGCATGAGTTGAGGGCAGTCCCCTCGGCTGTGGTACAAAATTACCACATAATACCTCATTTGCCAAACAGCGATAAGAAAAATTGGAAGCCTTGCGCATACTTTGCTTATGAATCGAAAGGAGCGGCATCAAATATCACAAAAATCTGCTGCACGTTATAAGTTGATTTATAGTGATATATGGGCGAGAGATAATAAAACCGATAAAAATAATGAAGGAATATTTTGTAGAATAAAAAAAACTCCCTACCTTTGCAACGCTTTTGAAAGGAGATTCGCTAGCTCAGCTGGTAGA
>DAAJ01000092.1:0-2299 GCA_001701115.1 Bacteroidales bacterium GP2 | reverse complement strand
GCGGTTTTCGGCACACCAGCGTGAGTAAATCGTGAGTCCTCACAATCGTGAGCCAAATGACTCACGATTGCGAAAATGAGTCAGTGAGTTGCCTGCCTTTCAGTATTTTGCGGCGTTTTGCCTACGAAATTTCAAAGGCTCTGGGTTCATGGCTCCACCTCTTGGCCCCACTTTGGAAGAACCACCTTTGATTTTTAACATCATTTAAGAATTAAAGTGGTTTTTAGCCTGATAATGGCTTATTTGAGGTCTATCTTCCGAGGTTTGCCGTGAGTTGCAGGATGTGAATTAACTCACGATTGGCACATATACGCGTATCTGCTCACTCTTATCTTCATAATGGTCTTCACGGTTTGCAAATCCGGGAAAAAATGATTATATTTAAGTAACTATTAAACCCACAACCATTATGAAAGATTCATTTTTCACGCTGACTTTCTTTCCGAGGAAGCCGAAAGCAGCAGGCGACGGGGAATATCCCCTCTACGCGAGAATCACAACCGAAGGTCAGAAGACCGAGTTTACTATCGGCAGGAAGGTACTCCCCTCCAATTGGGACCAGCGCGCCCAGAAAAGCACAGGACGCTCCAGAAGGGATGTCGAGCTTAACAAGTACCTTGAAATGGTACGCTCCCGTTTCTACGAGATCCACAACCGTCTTCTTAACGAAGGCAAGTATATCAATCCTCACATAATGAAAAACCACTATTTCGGTATGGTAGAAAAACCGAAGATGCTGTGTGATGTGTTCCGCGAGACAAATGTAAAACGCCTTGAGGAGTATGAGCGAGGCGACATCGGCTATGCCACTTTCAGCCGCTGGGAGCGTTGTGTGACGTATCTGGAGGAATTCATGACACTGACACGCGGTGAGAAGGATATTCCGGTAAAGGACGTTACCCGTGGCTTCGTTCAGGACTTCGAGCATTTCCTGCGCATGAGCAAGGAATGTGCCAACAATACGACCGTGCGTTATCTGCGCTATCTGAAGAACGTCCTGCAATATGCCATTGCAAACAAATGGATGACAGATGATCCTTTTTCCGGCAAGCGTTTCAGACGCACGAAAGCAGAGCGTACATTCCTTACTGAGCCAGAACTGAAAAGCATGATGGCTCTCGATCTGAAAGCTTTTCCACGCATTGAAAGTGTGCGCGACACATTTGTGTTCTGCTGTTTCACCGGACTTGCGTTCATTGACGTTCAGACTCTGAGGCGCTCGGACATTTCGACTGACGCGGACGGCAGGATGTGGATACGGAAGACACGCGAGAAAACTGACGAACTTAGTGTCATACCCCTTCTGGACGTTCCCAAAACTATCATGCAGAAATATGAGAACCACCCTACCGTAATATCAAAGGGTGTCGTACTCCCGGTCATGTCAAATCAGAAAGTAAATGCCTATCTGAAGGAACTTGCTGATCTTGCAAAAATATCAAAGCACCTGACATCACATATTGCGCGCCATACCTTCGCCACTATGTCGCTCAATAATCACGTTCCTCTCGAAACCATCTCGAAGATGCTTGGACATTCCGACATCAAGACAACACAGATTTATGCAAAGATGATGGACAAGACCATATCAGAGGATATGGAGGTCATGCGTACTAAATTCAGAGGGGTTCATCTCGGGTGACAACCAGAGAATATCAAATGCGGCAGCAGAGCGAATGACTCTGTTGCCGCATTTTTCATTAGCAGTTAGTCCTCAAATTTAGGACGATAGGTCTCTGAAAGGAAACCTTCAATGTCGCATTCATCATAAAGGATTTTGCCGTCAAGTCGGTAGAAAGGCAACCGTCCCTTGTCTCGGTAATCTTGAAGTGTCCTTCGGGAAATATTCAAGTTTTCTGAAAGCTGTGCATCTGTCAGGAACCTCTTGCTCATGAGCATCGGTTTATACTCCTTTATCAGTTGCTCTGACATTTCTATGGTCAGTCTGCACTGAGAGAAAAACTGTTTCACTGCTTCGTCTTTCACTGTATAAATCCTCTCACTCATTGCCAACACCTCCTTTCATTACAATGGAATAGACATCGTCTGCCTTGTACATGCATTTCTTGCCATACCGGACAAAGCCTATTCTTCCGCCGGACTGAAGATTTCGCACTTTTCTCTCGGAGATATTCAGAATGTTGCATGTCTCTTCCAGAGTGAGCCAGTCACCGCTGTTCTTATTGCGGATCTTCTCAAAGAGATGGAATATCATTTTGTGAAGGTAGGTCATACGCTCAAACATAGCGTCAAGCACCTCCTTGTCGATCGCTACGATTTCGATAATTAAATGGATTTA
>DAAJ01000029.1 GCA_001701115.1 Bacteroidales bacterium GP2 | reverse complement strand
GGTAATACAATTTAATAAAGATTAACTACCCCCCCCCCCCGTTTTAGTAGTATTTAACGATTTTAACGGTGATGCGTTAAATACATGGGCGCATTTAACAATATAATACGCCCACACAAGCCCTATAAGCCTTACACGCCTTATATGCGCTATATATTAAATTAAGGAATGCGGAGATGACCTCCGACCATCACCACTTCGCCGGAATCAAGAAGGGGACGAACAGAGCCAATAATATTTTTTACAGGAACAGAGAGCTGAGCCGCAATATAGTCAAGAGTATGACCACCCGGCTGTGACGCAAGATACAATATGGATTCTTCAAGGGATCGTTCAACCCGCTTAGGAGCGGATTCACGGCACAAATCACATTTGCCGCACGGTTCTGACGGCGTTTCGCCAAAGTATTCGAGCATCTGGTTTACCCGGCATCCGGAAGTGCCAAAAACATAGTCTTTTACGGCATTAATACGTAACTCCATCCTTTCACGCTGCCGCTCATATACATCAACCGGAATCAGTATATATTTAGGCAGTTCACGGGAAGTGGGAAAATAGATGTATGGAGTGTCGGAATGAGGAACATAGTGGATGGCATGCGCCCTGCCGAGAGCAAGAAGCGCCTGATACACACGGTCACCACTTATGCCAAGGCGGGAAGATATAAGGCTTTCGCTAATGTAAACATAGTCGGCAAACAAACCTGTGTAGGTACGCAACAGAAGCTGAAGCACCATATCGGCGTCGCCGTCAAGCCGGAGGGAGTATAATTCTTCTTTGGAGAGCAAGACAATCACACGAGACCGGGAAGAGACCTCCTCTACAAATTCAATCCATCCCGATGCAGTGAGAAGGTTGAGCGCGCTCCGCGCCATTACCGGTTGAAGCCGGAAACGGTTGCAGAACAGCGAAAAATCAAAGTCGCGCACAACCGCATAGCCCTCCCCTACAGGAACATCCACAAAATTGCAAGCAAGTTCATATATTTTCCTGATATAATCCCGCGAAGGGAATGCATCGGCAAGGCGGCGGGAGAGTATGCCTTTGTCATAATTCCCTGCAATCAGAAGGGTGAAAGACGGAAGCCCGTCACGACCAGCGCGCCCGGCTTCCTGATAATACTCTTCCAGCGATGGGGGGATATCATAATGCACCACAAGGCGCACATCGGGCTTGTCGATACCCATACCGAAAGCATTGGTGGCAACAATCACCCTGACTTCACCATCCTTCCACTGGCGCTGACGCTCATTCTTCTCCTCCACCGAGAGCCCTGCATGGTAATATGCCGCCGAAATCCCCTCAGCACGGAGCAGTTCGGCTATTTCACGCGTGCGCTTGCGTGAACGCACATATACTATGGCAGTACCCGGCACGGAACGCACAGCCTTTAACAGCAGACCGTCCTTATGCTCCGCCCGGCGGACAATATATGAAATATTGGGGCGGCTGAAACTTCGGGCAAACACATGGGCATCCTTGAAACGGAGCCGAGCCATAATATCCTCAGCCACTACCGGAGTTGCCGATGCAGTAAGCGCAAGCACAGGCGCAGCAGGGAAAACATCACGCAAAGAAGCGATTTCAAGATAGGAGGGACGGAAGTCATAGCCCCATTGGGATATGCAATGCGCCTCATCCACAGCTATCAGCCTGACATCATAATGGCGAATATGGTCTATAAAGGAGGATGAGCGGAGTTTTTCGGGAGACACATAGAGCAGAGACGCCTTGCCAAGACGGCATTTATCCATGACGAGTTTCTGCTCAGCGCGCGTCAAGCCCGAATGGATACACACAGCAGACACCGACCTGCGGCGGAGGTTATCCACCTGGTCTTTCATCAACGAAATGAGAGGGGTAATAACAATAGTAAGCCCTCCAAGCACCAACGCAGGCACCTGGAAGGTTATAGATTTTCCGCCACCGGTAGGGAGAAGCGCCAAAGTATCATGCCCCTGCAGCACGGATTCAATAATCTCAGCCTGCAGAGGACGGAAAGACTCATAGCCCCAGTACTCGCGGAGGACGGATAGCGGGGATGGACGGGAAGAGTTCATTCCTCGGACGGACGAATCTCCTTGATGAGAAGCTGCACAGGAGCAAGAGCCGCGTGGTGCTTGTTATCCTCAATGGTGAAGCAGATGTCAAACGGCTTGCATGAGTGGATATGGTCGAAATGCTGCACCATATTGAATGCGATGCCATTGAACACTTTTCCGGAGGTATCGTCAACCAATTCAAGCTTGATATGCTCCAGATTGCGCCCAACGAGCTTGCTCGTGCCAAAGTCCTTGACATTCCTTGCGCAGAACACAGGTTTCTGGTTGCCCGGACCGAAAGGATTGAATTTGCGCAACGCCGACACAAACTCCGGTGTAATCTGTGCGAAATTGATGTATGCGTCAATATCAAGCAGCGGAGTAAGCTGGGTTGGCAATATATGCTCAGCCACATACTCCTCGAAGCGGCGGGTAAATTCCGGAATATTTTCCTCTTTGAGCGAAAGACCTACAGCATAGGTATGCCCACCGAAATTCTCAAGCAAATCGCGGCAAGCCTCAACAGCCTTGTATATGTCGAAGCCCTGGACGGAGCGGGACGAACCGGTTGCAAGCCCATTGTTAAGAGTGAGCACCACCGCCGGCTTATAGTAGAGCTCGGTGAGTCGCGACGCCACAATGCCGATAATTCCACGGTGCCAGTCCTTATTATATATAACGATAGATTTCTTGCCGGCGAGATCCTTGCTGTGAGCGCCGAGAATGGCGTTAGCCTCCTCAGTAATGCGCTTGTCAAGCTCTTTCCTGTCCTTATTATACTGGTCGACAGCCTTTGCCTTTTCAAGAGCCTCCTCATTGTCACGCGCCACAAGCAGCTCCACCGCCTCACGCCCGCTCTGCATCCTGCCGGAAGCATTGATGCGGGGACCTATCTTGAAAATGACGTCGGAGATTGTGATTTCCTTGCCGGTGAGACCACAGGTGCGGATAATAGCCTTCAGCCCGAGGTTGGGGCTGCTGTTCAGCCTGCGCAGACCGTGGTATGCAAGGATTCGGTTTTCATCCACCATAGGCACAATATCTGCCGCAATGCTCACCGCAACAAGGTCGAGCATATTCTCGAGGTCGGTAAGCGGCAAGGCATTGCTCTTGGCAAACGCCTGCATGAACTTGTAGCCGACACCGCATCCGCTCAGGTGAGAGCAAGGATAGGTGCTCCCTTCGAGCTTCGGGTTAAGAATCGCGACAGCAGGCGGCAGTTCATCATCCTGCACATGGTGGTCGCAGATAATGAAGTCGACACCGATAGATTTGGCATACTTTATTTCCTCGATAGCCTTGATACCGCAATCAAGGATAATGATGAGCGACACCCCTTGCGAAGCAGCAAAATCGATGCTATGCTTCGATATCCCGTAGCCCTCATCGTCGCGGCTCGGGATATAGTAGTCAACATTGGAGTAAAAATTCCTCAGATATTTATATACGAGCGAAACGGCTGTAGTGCCGTCAACATCATAATCGCCATAAACCATGATGCGCTCTTTGGCGCCCAATGCTTTATTGAGCCGCGCCACAGCCTCAGCCATCCCAGGCATAAGGAAAGGGTCATGGAGATTCTTTAGCGACGGGTGGAAAAACTTCTCGGCTTCTTCTACCGAGGTAATTCCGCGCTGAACGAGTAACTCGCTGACCGGGGCGCAAGATGCGTATCGTTTATCTAACTCTGTTTCTAATTTCTGCTCTTCTGTAGTAAGGGGTAAATAATTCCATTTACTTGTCATTATGTTGTTTTTTCTATTATCTAAGGGAGCGGAGAGGCGGACAATAGAAAATCCGGCACTCCGGGGTGCGCGCGGCAAAACCATGCCGCAAAGGGGACAGGCAACTGAGGGCGAGGAGACTGCATGCGGCACCGCCGCAAAAGCCCGTGAGCCTGCCAGGGACGCTAAGACAAGTAATTGGTAGGAATCGTCAAGTCTGCGCCTATGGTATTGCAAAAGTACGGAAAGAATCGCAATACTCCAAAGGCGTTAAGGTTATTTAGGACTACGCCGAGGGAGCGGATGAATCCACGCCCTTGGGAAAAGCCACCACATGGACATCCATCTGCGGGAATGGGAAGGAAACGCCGCTCTGGGGAAGCTCCTTGTAAATGCGCTCAATCACGCGGTTGTACACCGTCCAATAATCATCGGTGCGCACCCATGCACGCACAACAAGATTGACACTGCTGTCGGCAAGCGCGGAGATATTGACAGCAGGGTCTTTCACCGGGCTCTTGATGAGCGACTGCACTGCAGCCGCCTGCCGCTCGTTGCGTTCATGTATTTTCTCCTTCTGCCTTTCAATCAGGCGCCTCAACCATCCTTTTTTCTTTGCAGCTGTAGGATTCAGAGCCTCAGCTTCCGCAGCTGCATCATCCTCGCCTTTCTGGCGGGCATCCTCCGCATCTTTGTCAAGTTGCTCAACTCCTGGGCGGATAATCAATGGCTCAGAATCAAGGATAGCCATAAGGGCGGTTGATGCGGTATCAAAATCGTCACCGTAAGAGATGCCCACATCCCACTGCACACGGCGATAAGGGCGCAAAGACCAGTTATTTATGCTCCCAGTGCTCAACGCGCCGTTAGGAATATTGATAGACTTGTTATCCGGAGTGCTTATAAGTGTTGAGAAAATCTGAATCTCGGTAACAGTCCCGGCAAAGCCCTGCGCTTCGATATAGTTTCCTATCTTATAAGGCTTAAGCAACAGAATAAGCACACCGCCAGCAAAATTCTGGAGAGTGCCGCTGAGAGCCATGCCTATAGCAACGCCCGCCGACGCAAAGAGGGCGATAAACGAGCTTGTGTTGATGCCCAAGATTCCGATTACAGTCACCAGCAGAATAAAATAGAGCACAATCCTTATAAGGCTGAGGATAAAAGTGCTCAGCGAGCGCTCAACCTCACGCTTCGCAAGGATGGAACCGGTGAGATTATATATGCGGCTTATGATAAACTTGCCTATGTAGAAAACGACTATAGCGATCGCCAGATGGATTGCAAAATCCACCGTGTCTTTAACAAGGCGGTTTATAAGTTCATCCAGTGTGATATTTTTAAGCGCGCCCATCTCCTGCGAAGGTGCGGGGATGCTGTCGGGAACTACTTCGGGGAGAGGAATCTGAAGCAAAGGAAACTTCATGGCAGATATTTATTGCAATGACGGGTTAACACTTACTACATCCTTGTACCAGCTCTGATTATCATATCCGAGCAAAGAAACGTCTGATTTTGTCCTGATTATATATGTGCCTATGCCGGTGAATTTGCTCATGTCAAGACCGTAGCTCACCGGAGTAGAGCCGTAATATGTCACCGCTCTTTTATATGCGGCATTCCATGCGTCAACCAAACCGCCATTATCGACTTCGAGATTATTGATATAATCACCGAAGTCATAGGTATAGGATTTCGCTCCATTCCACCTGTAAAAAGGCACCGCCTCATAAGAGTACGATGGGAGCGCCCCAGTGCGCATTATCGCGCGGGTTGCCTCGGCAAGAGGTTCAAGCTCATCGGTTTTGACCACTGCTATGGTACATGAATTATTGGATGCTTTGTCAGACTTATAGTACGCAAGGGTATTCTCAGCAACCTTCTGCGCAGTAGCGTTGTCAGCAAACATCGCCGGGATATTCACATTATACGGCATACCCTCGATAGGCAATTCGGTTGCAGACGCCACTATCTCCTTTGCCGCATGCCGGAGTTCGTACATCACTTCCACACAACCCATAAAGCAGCAATCGAAGTACACCACATCATATTTCCCCTTTCCGAGAGCGGAAGCAAGGCTCGTCACCTTCATCTCCGCGCGGTTAGGGTGCAAATCCTGCCCGAAAGAGGTGGTTGCAGCCCGAGTGTCAGCCGAGCGCGAACTGGATGACTCTATCCATCCGGTACCGTGGCTCCAAAGCACAAGCCAGTTTTTAGGAGCAGGGGCGATTGATGCAGCATCATCAAGGACGCCGCGCATGAAGTCAGCGTCGACAGAAGATACATCCTCGGAATATGTCTTGAGGGTAACTGTTTCTTTCGGGGTGATTTCCAGAAGCTGCGGCGCAGCATCAGCCTCGTATGGGTCATAATACACCAGCAGGCGACCGCCGTTCAAAGCCCCGGCAGCCACAGCATCCTGCATCTGCTTGAGATTATCCGAATCAACATTTAAGCTGTAACTGCCTAACGAATTGTCAGCTATCATATACACAAGCACCGTGCATTTAGGTTCTGCAGCGGGATCTGGATCATCATTCTTGGAGCAAGAAGAGAGGGCGAAAATTATAATTCCGCACAATATGGCTAGATAATTGAATGTCTTATTTTTCATAATGCTACAAAATTACGCAAAAAATTCCAGCATCGCTGCAACCACTGCGCGACATAACAACAATTTAACGAGGTTTAGGAACATTTATTAGCTTCATTGCAAAAAAAATCGAAAACACGGCATTTATTTCATTATTTATTTTAACTTTGCGGACAACTAACAACAAACAACACAAATAAAACCTTAAACTAAGATGGTAAACAGCAAACCCTATGTGATTGGCATAGACATGGGCGGTACCAATACCGTGTTTGGAATCGTTGACGCGCGCGGCGTGGTCCTCACGAGTGATTCCATTAAAACCCGCAAACATTCAAACATCAACGACTATATTGACGAGCTCTACACAGAGACCATGAGGCTTGTCAAGGCTATAGGAGCGGAAGACAAAATATACGGCATTGGCGTAGGTGCGCCTAACGCCAACTATTTCACCGGCATGATTGAGGACGGCGTAAATCTCCCCTGGCCCACCCCGGTGCCTTTCGCACAGATGCTCACAGAAAAATTCGGAATCCCCGTAGCTATCACTAATGACGCTAATGCGGCAGCCATTGGTGAAATGACCTACGGCGCAGCAAGAGGTCTCAAGGACTTCATAATGATTACCCTCGGCACAGGCGTAGGCAGCGGTATCGTTATCAACGGGCAGATGGTTTACGGGCATGACGGTTTTGCCGGCGAGCTCGGACACGTTATCGTTA
The DNA here is from genome assembly GCA_001701115.1 of Bacteroidales bacterium GP2. Lineage (GTDB taxonomy): Bacteria > Bacteroidota > Bacteroidia > Bacteroidales > Muribaculaceae > Paramuribaculum. The sequence goes on along the minus strand of DAAJ01000029.1, from coordinate 16,139 downwards.
AGCGCAACAACGGACGTCTTTGCGGATGCGGACGCGCAGGATGCCTTGAAACTTACTGCTCTGCAACAGGTGTGAGCCGCACTGCACGCGAATTCCTCGAAATCCGCACAGAACCCTCTCCCCTTCGCGACATACCCATTGACGCCATCACCTCTAAGGATGTATACGATGCAGCTATGGCAGGCGATAAAATCGCTAAAGACATATTTGAGTACACCGGAGAAATCCTCGGCGAGGCTCTTGCTGACTTCACCGCATTCTCTTCACCTGAGGCATTCGTGCTTTTCGGCGGACTTGCAAAAGCCGGCGACCTTATCATGAAGCCCCTTGTAAACGCTATGGAAAAGAATATGCTCAGCATATACAAAGGCAAGGTGAAAGTCCTGCTTTCAGAACTCAAGGAAGCTGACGCTGCAGTGCTTGGAGCAAGCGCACTAGGCTGGGAGGCTAAAGCGCCCGCCACTACCCTTGTGCCCCCTGCCACTGCCGCACCCATTCCCTGAAAAGAGTTTATTAATTATTAATATGTCCGTGGAGCCTGCCGGAACTATCCGGCGGGTTTCGCTCTTTTTTATCCCGCAGTTGATTATTCCCTGAAAAGTGCGTACTTTTGCACCATTAACCTATCAAAGTCAACGTAATGACACAGCAACGCAAAGTTAGAGTTAGATTCGCGCCGTCCCCAACGGGACCGCTCCATATCGGCGGAGTCCGCACCGCCCTGTTCAATTACTTGTTTGCCCGCCAGAACGATGGCGAAATGATTCTCCGCATTGAGGACACCGACTCCCAGAGATTTGTCCCCGGAGCTGAAGATTATATCAATGAGGCGCTCGCATGGCTCGGTATCAAGTTTGATGAAGGAGTGCGCGAAGGCGGACCCAACGGTCCCTACAGGCAGAGCGAGCGCCGCGGCATCTATGCTGAATATGTGAAAAAGCTGCTTGATGCCGGCAAAGCATATATTGCATTCGACACCCCCGCCGAGCTTGAAGAGGCAAGGGCAAACATACCTAACTTCCAATATGATGCATCGACACGCATGTCAATGCGCAATTCACTCTCTTTAGGTGAAGAGAAAACAAAAGAACTGCTTGATGCGGGAACGCCCTATGTGGTTCGTTTCAAAGTTGAACCGGACATGCCGGTGCACGTGCACGATCTCATCCGTGGCACAGTCACCGTCAATTCATCAGTGCTTGATGACAAGGTGCTTTACAAGAGCGCTGACATGCTCCCCACCTATCACCTTGCAAATATTGTCGATGACCACCTCATGGGCATCACCCATGTTATCCGTGGTGAGGAATGGCTCCCCTCCGCACCGCTCCATGTGCTGCTGTACGAGGCATTTGGCTGGAGCGATACCGCACCTGAATTTGTACATCTGCCCCTGCTCCTTAAGCCGGACGGCAAAGGCAAGTTAAGCAAGCGCGACGGCGACCGCCTTGGTTTCCCGGTTTTCCCGCTCGAATGGCATGACCCCAAGAGCGGAGCTATTTCCGCAGGATACCGCGAGAGCGGATATCTCCCTGAAGCTGTCATCAACTTCCTCGCGCTGCTCGGATGGAATCCCGGAGATGACAAGGAGATTATGGGCATCGATGAACTTATATCCAAGTTCTCGTTTGACCATTGCTCTAAGAGCGGCGCCAAATTTGATTTTGAAAAAGGGAAATGGTTCAACCACAAATATCTCCAGGAAAAGCCTGACATGGAACTTGCCGAGTTGTTCAAGCCCGTGTTGAAGGCTCATGGAGTCAATCCCGATGATTTCAGCGATGAATATATAGCCACAGCAGTAGGGCTTGTGAAAGGACGCATCAATTTTGTGAGCGACCTGTGGGACAATGCCGCATTCTTCTTCCGCGCGCCTGAAAGCTACGACCCGAAAGCGGTAAAAAAACGCTGGAGTGCCGAAATGCCCACTATAATGGAGGAACTTATACAACAGCTCTGCGCCCTCCCGTCATGGAAAAGCGCGGATGCTGAAAAGGCTATTCTTGATTGGATTAGCAGCAAAGGCTACCACCTTGGCAATGTCATGAACGCGTTCCGTCTCACAGTGGTTGGCGAATGCAAAGGTCCGCACATGTTCGACATCACTGAGCTGATGGGTCCGGAAGAAACCATAGCGCGCATAGAAAAAGGCATCCGCGGCATAAAGCCCGCAGAAGCCTGATTTACCGAACCGGTTCTTACTCCATCAGGAGCTTTTTAGCCATCGGAGTGAGAGCCGATTCTACTGTTATGGGATAGACGTATGCGTTTATCTCACCCATTGAGTAAGGCGCTATGTCGTAAGGATTGTAGTGGAACACGATTGCCCCGTTTTCGATGCTGAGAATATTAGGCACGCCTACAGCATTCTGGAAAAAGCCGGCTTGTTGGAGTTCACCTTTCGCCACTCCGAACTGTGCGGCAAGAGACTCATTGACAGCTGCAAACACTATATCCATGGAATCAGGGACAAACAGGTTTTCAAGTCCGAGCATCTCTTTCTCAGCTATAGCGTATGTGAATGAGCGGGTGTAAGTCATTGAATGGGCGCCACCGAGATATTGGTCATCTGTCAGACGATAGGTGACCATTTTTGCATCTATTGACGTGCGTTGCAGCGATATTGTACGTTCGTAAGAATACAGCGGGCTAAGATCTTTCGGCATCCCGGAATTCTTAGGGTCAATATTCAGCTCGTAGGAGTCTGTTGCCGTTACAAAACTGTCCATCAGCTGTTCGATTGAGCGCGGAGACAGGTCATCAAACACCACATCCTTTATTGCAGTCTGTAGAGGGGCTATGTCGGCAGAACCTATTTGTGTGGGATAATCAATATCGACGCTTAGTGTTAGCGCGCATGAATCCTGCCCGTTGTAACCCGGATAGGTAGCGCTCACGCTCAGGAGCTCGCTTTGAAGTGCAGTTGATTTCACATCAGATTTTCCACTATTTTTTGCACTCTCTGAACTACGGGCGCAGCCCGCTGCAATAATAGCCACTCCGGCTGCCGAAGCAATGGCTATATTAAATAAGGTGTTACGTTTCATTTATGGTTTTATTGGTTGATTGTATCATCAGTCAGCGTGCAGGCAATGCCGGCACCTTAAATAATAAGACACCTGGATGCCGGGATTGTTCGCTTGAAACGTCATATTTTAACTGAAAGTGCCTGTAAAATCACAAAAAAACGCATCAAAGCTATCTTTATAAGCCAAAAGTTTTTAAAATCAAAGGAAAATCGCTTACTTTGCACCGCAAAATTGAATTTAATAATTTAAAAAGCAAAATCATGTCACAAGAAACAGCAAATCGCGTAAAAGCAATCATCGTAGACAAGCTTGGCGTAGATGAAAACGAAGTAAAAGAAACAGCTAACTTCACTCAGGATCTTGGTGCTGACAGCCTTGACACTGTTGAACTCATCATGGAATTCGAAAAAGAATTCGGCATCACCATCCCCGACGAACAGGCACAGAAAATTGCTACTGTAGGTGACGCTATCGCATTCATCGAAGAAGCTAAGAAATAATTACCGCACCCTCTACCGGCATTCCGGCTGAAAAAGCCGGCATGTCGGCTTCCTGTGATTTTTACCACAAATTTTATTCACCCTACACAACAGAATGGAATTAAAGAGAGTAGTAGTGACCGGACTCGGCGCCATTACACCCCTCGGCAACGATGTGCCCGATACTTGGGCTGCGGCTGTGGAAGGCAAGAGCGGAGCCGGACCTATCACACATTTTGACGCCTCAAAGTTCAAGACTCAGTTCGCTTGCGAAGTGAAAGGCTTTAATGCCGCTGACCACATTGACCGCAAGAAGCTGCGTCAGCTTGACCTTTACGCTCAGTATGCGCTTGTTGCTGCAAGACAGGCAGTGCAGGACAGCAAGCTGGAGGAGGCACCCAACCTCGACCGCGACAGAGTGGGCGTGATTGTTGCAGCCGGCATTGGCGGACTGCACACTTTTGAGGAGGAAGCCGGCTACTATGCCCTTAACGAGGCAAATGGCCCCAAATACAACCCCTTCTTCATTCCTAAGATGATTGCCGACATCGCAAGCGGGCACATCTCTATGGAATATGGCTACCACGGACCTAACTACGGAGTGGTTTCCGCTTGTGCGTCTTCAAACAACGCTATTATCGATGCGTTCAACCTTATTCGCCTCGGTAAAGCTGATGCGTTTATAACCGGAGGTGCAGAAGCCGCTATCTATCCCGCTGGTGTCGGAGGCTTCAACTCTATGCATGCGCTTTCTACCAGAAACGACAGCCCTGAAACAGCATCTCGCCCATTCAGCAAGAGCCGTGACGGATTCGTTATGGGAGAAGGAAGCGCTATCCTGATTCTTGAAGAACTCGAACACGCTAAAGCAAGAGGCGCCAAGATTTATGCTGAGGTTGCCGGCGGAGGAATGAGTGCTGACGCATACCACCTTACCGCTACACATCCCGAAGGACTCGGAGCTAAGCTTTCCATGAAGGCTGCTCTCGATGACGCAGGAATGAAACCGGAAGATATTGACTACATCAATGTTCACGGTACATCTACACCTGTTGGTGATGTAAGCGAAATCAAGGCTATTGTGGAACTCTTTGGTGACGCTGCTTACAAGCTCAACATCAGTTCTACAAAATCCATGACCGGACACCTCCTCGGTGCTACCGGAGCTATGGAAGCGCTCTTCAGCGTTAAAGCCATTGAGGAAGGAATCATCCCCCCCACCATCAACCATGAAGAGGGAGATGAGGATGAAAATATCGACTATTCGCTCAACTTCACTTTCAATAAAGCACAGAAACGCGACGTAAGGGCTGCCCTCAGCAACGCTTTCGGCTTTGGCGGTCACAATGCTACCGTAATTGTGAAGAAGTACGAAGAATAACCCCGATTTTTAATAAACTACCTAATATCGCGGGTGTGTCAGAATCCTTTTGACGCACCCGCGTTTTTGCATCTCCTCGCTTTTTAGAGATAATAACTTGGCTACTTTGCCGAACTTCTATAATTTTGCAATGAGTGTCTGCGGGTTCAGATATTTCCCGGCATTCACCTGTAAATATGTCACTGCCCCTCGCCATCTATAATATAGCGCTGAAAACCACTTTTACCACACTGAAAGCGGCTTCAGCCGTATTCCCCTCGGCAAAAAGAGGCAAACTCGCAAAATTTGTAAAGATGCAGGCTGAAACCCTCGCTGACATTAAAAATGGAGGCGAGGCGCATAAAACCGCATGGTTCCACGCCTCCTCTATGGGAGAATACCAGATTGCACGCCCGGTGATGAAAGAACTTAAAAGGCTTTATGGAGTGACGACGGTTCTCACATTCTTCTCACCAACCGGAGTAGAAGCAATTGCAAAACTTCCTGTTGACAAATCATATGCTGATTGCGTTCTACCGCTGCCGCTTGACATACCACGAAATGTCTGCCGCTTCATCGATTGCGTAAAACCCGACATCGCAATCTTCCTTGTTTCAGAATTTTGGCCCAACTATCTGCACATTCTCAAAAAAAGAGCAATCCCTACCCTATTGTACTCTGCACATTTCCGCCCACAGAATCCTAATTCGGTATCTTCCCGTTTCAAGAAAATTATGGCACGGATGTTTGACACAATCGCTGTGCATGATAAAGAATCAAAGGATAATCTTACAGCGGTGGGATGCGATGATGTGCGATTGCTCGGCGACCCGCTCTTTGACAACGCGCTTGCTGTAAAGAATGAAAAATATTCAAATCCTGTAATAGAAGAATTCTGCGGCAATTCCGGTGATGTGCTTGTGGCTGGAAGTTTGCATTATGATGAGGACATGCATCTGCTTGTTGCGCTTGCAGAAGCATTCCCTGAATTGAAAGTAATTGTTGTACCGCATGAAATCGACAATGAGGGCATCAATGGCTTGATAAGCCGGTTGCCTGGAAGCGCCGTTTTATATTCTCATGTAAAGGACACCCGTGATTTCAAGGATGCCAGATTTCTTATAATAGACTATGTGGGCGAACTGGCACGCATCTACCGCTATGGATCAGCGGCATACATAGGAGGCGGATTTACCCGATTGCTTCATAGCGTTGTCGAGCCAGCGGTATATGGGCTCCCTATTTCATTCGGTCCGAGAATAGAGCGCAAAAACATTGCCCGACGGATGATAGAACGTGGAATCGCCACCTCAGTCACTACTCCTCAGGACATCGTCAATTGGTGGAAACGTCTGCATGATTCCCCGGATGCACTTGCGAAAGTTCGCCAGGAAGCGATTGAGTTTTGTGAGGAGCAAAAGGGTGGAGCTGCTGATGCGGCTAAAATCATTTACGGAATAATATCATGAAGCATCCGGTCAAATTCCATATTATATACGGCATCCTGTCTTGTCTGGCACTGCTGCCTATGGGCATGCTTTACGCCATGGTGGCGCCTGTGCGGTTCATATTGCGTAGAGTCATCAAGTATCGCCGGAAAATGATTCGGAAAAACCTTGCGAACTCTTTCCCGGATTATGATGAGGAAAGAATCCGCGAAATCGAGAAAGAATATTACCGGCATCTGTGTGACATGATGGCTGAGACAATCAAACTCATAAAAATATCTGACAAAGAATTGTCAAAGCGGCTTATTGTCACAAATCCGGAGATAGTTGACTCGATCCTTGAGTCAGGAACACCGGTTGTGCTTCTTCTGGGGCATATTGCCAACTGGGAGTATGTGCCTCATCTCACAACCTACTCCCGCTGCGATGTTCCGTTTGGAGAAATATATCGCCCGCTCCATGATAAAGCATGGGGAGAGATTTACAACCGTATGCGAGGCAGGTGGGACAATGTAATCCAGGTGCCGCAGAAATCCGCGGTCAAGGACATACTCCGTTGGAACGCAAAAGGACCGTGGATTGTGGGATTCCTTGCCGATCAACGCCCGTACGGACGCAATATTGACCACTGGTTTGAATTCCTTAATCAGGAAACCGCTGTAACTGTAGGACCCGAGCAGATTGGACGTCACACCAATGCGCGTTTTGTTTACGCTGATGTTGCCGAGACCCGCAGAGGCTACTACACTATCACATACAAGGAAATCACAGCCGCTCCCGACGGAGAGGAGGAGTATCCCGTAACCAGACAATACCTTTCACTGCTTGAACAGACAATAAAACGCGCACCCGCCTTATGGCTTTGGTCGCACAATAGATGGAAACAGAAAAAACAATAATACATTATGAAAATTATATGCGTTATACCGGCAAGAGCCGAATCCACTCGCTTTTTTGAGAAACCCCTCGCATTGATACTTGGCAAACCCATGATTCAGTGGGTATGGAGCCACTGCAAGGATGTGCCTGAATTTGAAGAAGTGTACGTTGCAACCGACAGCGACAAAATTAAAAACGTTGTTGAAAGTTTCGGTGGCAAGGTTATCATGACCTCACCCGACCACGACACTGCTACAGAACGCCTTTGGGAGGTCTCTGGAAAAATCGATGCTGATTTGTATGTGATGGTGAATGGCGACGAGCCCTTGCTTAAAAGAGAGGCTATTATCAAATGTATCCCTGACCATATTGGGGAAGACGAGTTGTATGTGTCAAATCTCATGACTGACTTCACTAATCCAGTTGAAGTTGTTGATGCCACCAACTTGAAAATCGTCACTGATGCGCATGACAGGTGCCTCTTCATTTCAAGGAGCCCAATCCCTTACCCCAAAGGAAACATGGACTATGTTTATCATAAATTTGTGGGTGTGGGCGCATTCAACCGCAAAGCGCTCGATTATTACCACAACACTCCTCGCGGACCGATTGAAAAAATTGAAGAGAACGATTCTTTCCGCTTCATTGAAAACGGAGTACCCATCTACTACTACAACTGCTACAGCAAATCACTTTCTGTTGACAACCGCAAGGACATTGCCGGTGTAGAAGCATACCTCAGAGCGCAAGGCGAATGAACATTGTTCAGATTTATCCCGGCATGGTGTGGGGAGGAGCGGAGCAGATGATAGATGAGCTTTGCGATAACCTTGAGCGCAAAGGGCATACTGTTACACGGCTCACTCGTCCCGGCAGCGTTGCTGCGCATAGGTCCGGAATCGAATCATTCGATTTCGGTCCGCTCATGCTCGGGCTTAAATCAAAGGCACTTGCTGCGAAATTTGCCGAGGTAGAAGCGGATGTGGTGCATATTCATGACCTCTCTTTCATTCCTGTTGTCACAAAAGCTGTAAAGCTGTCACAACGGAAAATTAAGATTGTCATGACACGGCATATCGCCCGAGCCTCTAAAATAGGATGGTGGCAACGAAGGCTGTTCAACCGTATCGACTCTATTATCTTCGTTTCGGGACTTGCGCAGAAACTCTTTCTGTCAAAAAACGGATGGATTGATTCGGCAAAATGCAATGTAATCCATAATTCTGTTTCGACAGCAGACCGGCAGGGACAACAATTGCCGGAAAATCTTTCTGACCTTACCCAGCCGGTAATCCTTTTTTGTGGCAGAGTCAGGAAATCCAAAGGTGTTGAAGTGCTCGTAAAAGCACTTTCTGGACTGCTTGACCACCAGTTCACCCTTGTTATCGCAGGAAAGCCACGGAGAAAAAGCTATGAAAAGAAACTGCGCGATCTAATTGCCGAAACAGGAATGGAAAGCAGGACTGTCCTTACAGGTCACATAGACAATCCCGGTGCGTTGATACACAACTGCGCAATTGGAGTTGTTCCCTCGATCGTGCGTGAGGCAGGCTCAATTTCAATTCTTGAGTTTCTGAGTGAAGGCAAACCGGTAGTTACTACCGACAATGGGTCGCAACCTGAATACATCACCGATGAATCTATCGGCACACTTGCCCCCCCCGATGATGTCGAATCGCTGAGGAAGGCACTGAAAATCCTCATTGAATCACCGGAGCTCAGGCACAGAATAGGGGAAAACGCAAAAAAACATTTCAATAAGGAATTGTCCTATCACGTTTTCCTTGACAAGATAATTGACGTTTATTCCAAAGCAATAGATTGACGCTATGGATCCAAAAGGCAAAAGAATTACTGCAGTACGGCTTTCGGCACTCGGAGATATCGCCATGACTATTCCAGCTGTAAAGGCGCTTGCACTTACGTATCCGGACATTGCTGTCACTTTCATCACTGATGCGCGATTTGCTGGACTTGTGGCAGACGCTCCTGAAAACCTCACTATAGTAGGGTTGCCGAAAAACAAGTTGAAAGGACTCAAGGCTATTCCCGCAGTAACAAAAGCTATACGGGAGTCAAAGCCCGATTTTGTTGTTGACATGCACAATGTTGTTAAAACAACGGTACCAACGATATTATTCGGTCTTGCAGGGAAGAAAACTGCTGTGCTTGATAAAAAACGGCGCCAGCGTAAAGCTATTCTTGAAGGCAAAATCAATGCCGAGCCATTTACGCAACGCTACCTTGACCTGTTTGCTGAAATTGGATTCCCTGTAAAAGAGGAAAAAATCAAATCCTCGCCACAAAAGAATCAAAGCGGCGCGATACGCGTCGGCATTGCTCCATTTGCACGATATTATACCAAAACGTATCCTCCTGAACTGACGGAAGAACTCATCAGAAAGCTGAATGAAAGAGGTAAGACAGAGATTTTCCTGTTTGGCGGAGGCGCAGCAGAAATTGAAAAACTTACCGAGTGGGGAAAAAAATACCCTGCGGTGAAATACATATCGGGAAAATCAACCCTGGCAGAAGAAATTGAACTGATGCACACCCTGGACGCCATGGTCAGCATGGACTCCGCAAATATGCATCTTGCTTCACTCGCAGGCACTAAAGTAATCTCTGTATGGGGAGGGACAACACCTTCTTGCGGGTTTCTTGGTTGGGGACAAAGCATTGAAAACGCTATTGTTGCCGGTGTTGATTGCCAGCCATGCTCAATTGCTGGAACCCCCACATGCCCAAAAGGCAGAAATCTGATTTGCATGACCCGGATATCTCCCGATGATATTATTGAACGAATTTTATGATACTCACCCAATTGCTATTTCTTTTCTCTTGGTTTGCGGCAGTTGTCATATTCTTTGCAATTGTTCAAAGACCTCTTTTCATCATTTACAACCGCAAGAGCCTTGAGCAACCGCTCACCGCAAAAGATATTTTCAATATCTATCGCAAAGGATTACCTACCGACTGCATCATTGCTTCATACTACTGCGCCATACCAATCATCATCGGCACGCTCTGTTTTATGTTCGGTTGGCAAAAAGCTTTTTTCATAGCTACGGTTGCATACGCCGCGCTCCTCTCTCTTGCCACCTCATTGCTTGTTGTTGCCGATACCGCGCTTTATAAATTCTGGCAATACAAAATCGACTGTTCCGTCACGGCATACCTACGCTCTTTCAAAGGAGCATTTGCCTCCGTTTCAACTTCATATATCATTATTGCCTTCTCTACCGTTCTACTCGTCGCCGCAATCCTTTTCCTGCTACTCTATGCTGTTGCACGCGCCACTGCCCTCCTCGCCACATGGAACGGCGCGGCACATTGGTGGACATATATCGCCATGCCCTTTGTAGCGGCATTGTCTGTCGGCATATTCTTCCTTATTATCCGTGGACTCGGCAGAAGACCCAACAATCCGAGCATGGCATTTTATTGTGCGGTGCCTTTCCTCAACCATAGCGCGTTGAATCCTATTTACAATCTCATTTACTCTTTCTCAACCAAAGAGGACTTTTCCAAACAGTTCCAGTTTTTTGACAAAGAGGAGAGTGCAAGAGAGACCTCCAAGATTTTCTCAACGCCACTTCCACCCGCAGAGAAACTCTTCACAACCGACCGTCCTAATATCTTGCTTATCGTGTGGGAAAGCCTATGCGCCATCCATGTTGGAGCACTTGGTGCAAAAGGCAATGTCACTCCCAATTTTGACCGACTCGCCGAAGAGGGAATTTTCTTCTCCAACTGCATGAGCGGCAGTTTCCGCACCGACCGCGGTCTTGTCTGCACCCTCAGCGGCTACCCGGCGCAGCCTACATCGAGCATAATCCGCTACACCCGCAAGCTGCCTCATCTGCCCGGAATCCCAAGGACACTCAAGGAATATGACTACATCACTACAGCAGTGCATGGCGGAGACCTTGAGATTTTCCATAAACGTGATTTCTATTGGGCTGTCGGGCACGACAACCTTGTTGAGCAGAAACATTTTCCCGCAGATGCCCCCACCGGCAAATGGGGAGTGCATGACGGGTATGTTTTCGACTGGCTGTATGATGACATACAGAAAAAGACCGAAGAGGGAGTCCGTTGGTTCACCACATTCCAGACCCTCAGCAGCCACGAGACATGGCAAGTGCCTTACAACCGCATACCGGACAACGAAATTGCCAACTCATTCGCCTATGTCGATGATGCTTTCGGCAGGTTCATCGAACGGCTTAAGAAATCACCAGCGTGGAGCAACACGCTCGTTATTGTTCTCGGAGACCACGGAGTAAACATCATGCGCTCATCTGACAAATCCTGCTCTACAAACATTCCCATACTTATGGTGGGAGGATGCATCGCAAAACCGAGGAAATTTGAACAAATCATCTCTCAGACCGACCTTGCAGCGACATTGCTCGCACAACTCGATATACCGCACTCTGATTTTATTTTCAGCCGTGACGTACTTTCGCCCTCCTACACATATCCATGTGCCTACCATGCTTACCATAACGGAGTCATATTCAAGGACGGAAAAGGAGAGACCGATTACGACACCATGTTTGACCGTTGTGAGAATCCTGATCCGGAGCATCTTCATCACATCAAGGCTATTTTACAGACACTCTACACCGACATCGCTGCAAGATAATGGATTTGATTGAGTTTCGCGACTTCTGCCTGTCAATGGAAGGCGTAACAGAGAAGATGCCTTTCGGCAAATTCGCGCGGCGTTACGAATCCGTTCTGGTTTTCTACGTGCTTGACCATATGTTTTGCCTGACAGACATCAATGAATTTACAAACGTGGAAATCCCTTGTACTCCTGATGAGAAAAGAGAGCTCAAAGACAAATACACAGCGGTAAGCGCACCGCTGAACCGCGCACTTGTCAACTGGGTTACCCTGAATTTCGATGAGGATATGCCTGACGAGGAAATCTATTCCTGCATCACACGCGCTTACAATCTCATAAAATCAAAACACTCAAAGAGCGGCAAAAAATGCTCTTGATCCAGCCTCATCCACTACACACCGGTCACTAACCTACTCTTCTGACAGAATACTGTCGATTTCCACCAGTTCCTCAGGAGCAAAAACAGTATTGTCAAGGCACTTCAAACTGTCACCAAGCTGCGCAGTAGAGCTACAACCCACAATTACCGATGTAACGCGAGTGTCCTTCAGCAACCATGCAAGCGACATCTCTGCAAGCGTCTGTCCCCGGCGCAGTGCTATCTCGTTGAGACGTTTCAATTTATTTACCAGTGCCACCGTAATCCTTTCAGGCTTGAGGAATTTCCCGATTGAGGCTCTTGACCCTTCCGGTATGCCGTTGAGATACCGGTCGGTAAGCACTCCTTGCTCAAGCGGAGAAAAAGCGGTAAATCCAACACCGTTGCTTGCACATTGATCCAGAATGCAAGACTGCTCAACGTCACGGTCCATCATATTGTAACGCCCTTGATAAATGAGGCAAGGCACATCGCGTGATGAAAGATAATTGTAAGCATACTGGGTAGCATCATAAGGCCATCTGGATATTCCGACATAAAGAGCCTTACCCTGGCGAACTATGTCCACCAGCGCCTGAAGCGTCTCATCCATCGGGGTATCCGGGTCAAACCGGTGGCTGTAAAAGATATCCACATATTCCAGATGCATTCTGCAAAGGCTTTGTTCAAGCGAAGCAATCAGATATTTTCTTGACCCGCCACTGCCGTAAGGACCACGCCACATATCGTAACCGGCTTTAGTAGTTACGACAATCTCATCGCGGTAAGGACGGAAAGATGACTGCATGACGCGACCGAAAGTCTCCTCGGCAGATCCATAGGAAGGTCCGTAATTATTGGCGAGATCAAAACATGTTATGCCGTGGTCAAACGCATAATGGAGCATATCGCGGCTTCGGGAAAAGGGATTGACGTCGCCGAAATTATGCCATAGCCCTAACGATATGCGCGGAAGCATAATGCCGCTGCGACCGCACCGTTCATATTTCATTCCGCATTCATAGCGGGAATCTGAGGCATAATAAGGAGGATTGATCATATTGGTGCATGTGATGGTTTATATTTCAGCTATATCGCGGGAAATCAAGACTTTGATATTTTAAAGCCAGATTTGATGATGAGCTTGAGTGTTTCCTGCGAAGTGGCACGGTCATATTCCTTCTCGCCTTCAGGCAAATCTTCATACGGCACAAGACACGGATGCTCCTTTTTTGCATCGTTGCGCACTTCGCCGTAAGTCCAGCCATCATTAATGCGGTTCTGCGCCCACACCTCATGCACATTCTTTGCCATCTCCTCAACGAGAGGCAGCAATTCCTCCGGCAGTTCTATATTTGATGTATCAACCGGACTTGGATTATAATCCTTTTTCATATCTGTTTTTTTTCATTGTTACTATTTCCCAGCCATTGCTTAATCGAGGTCCAGACTACTCTAAAGTCACAATCTTTGTAATCATTTCCAGACAACCTGCTCTGTTCATCAAGTTTCTGCCATGAGCACAAGCAATTATGGCTCTTGGATTGCTCATCACAGCAAGTTCCGCCTTCGTAAAACCTGTAACCGAGCAACTCATGTGCCGCATTCCACCGGATATGTTCAAGCATTGCAAGGCGGAGAATTATTTTTTCCTCATATAACTTCTTTTCGCCTTTCCCATAAAAATGCCTATTGTAGAAATCCGACCAATCAGTATTTTCAGGCATCACCGATTTAAGGATATGGAGCTTTGTAGCACTATGCAATGCATTTGCCACATCCTGCCCCTCCTTCCTGCGAAGATTGCTAAGTTTATCAAGCTCCGGGACTTCTCCACTTGTGAGCTTCTTTCTACGGGTATCCCACCCATCTGGTTCTCCAGACAACAATTGATACTGCTCAAAATACTCTTTAGCGCTTGCAAGCAGACTGTTGTTAACAACAAGGTCAAAGGTATAGGTTTTCTCCGGTTGACCGAAAATCCTTATCACCGGAATATTATTTTTACCATTTCCATAACCGTAATTATAATGGTCAGCGATTTTCTGCATCTTTTCCACCTTGTCATCACTGGTGCATCGCACAAAAATGCGTAACCGCGACAAATCATTGCCAAGCCGGCGCGCACGGTTGAATATGCGTGCCGCAAGGGCGATTGCAGCGTCATTGTCACCGATTGAAATTACCGCATAGTTCAACTTACGCACATACTCCTCATCGAGCACATCCTCATAAAAACCATCGCTGTCATAATCAACCGCATGAAAAGAAATCATGTCAGTGGAGCCAGCGGTATTGCCAAACACCGAGGGCATCGCTTCCTTGAATGAGCCTTTCATACTATCAATATCAGCATCCACAATCCTGCATTCAAACTGACTCTTAAAAGCCTCAGTATCGGTAGACTCACTTCCTACAAACGCCCCGAATTCATACAGGAACCTGAAAGCATCACGCCCAACCTCACCGAAACCGACAATAAGGGTATTAAGCTCACCATCAACAGTCCCCGGATTGGTATCACTCAGTTTAACCACTTTAACGGGATGACACTCCGGATCTTTCTTTAAAAGCTCAACTGCGATATGGGAAGAATCTACCAGCCGGACTTCTAACTTCTTATTGACAGCAACATCCTGAATCACCTTATTCGGTCCATTATAGCGGGCATGGCAGTATATGGTATGTTCCAAACTTTTCGCCTTCTTCTTATCAGATTCTTTGGGAACAGAAGCTTTTGCCACCTCTGCCATTGTGATATCCTGCGCAAGAACCATTATGTTGCGGATGTTCCTATCCTCATCCTCGTCCATGAAAAATATGTGCAGCTGGGAGTTAGCTGTATCTTTCAATTTCTCTATCAGCCTCTTCACCCTTGAAAGACCAAGATAGCTGAACGCATCGAAATCCTCCCTCTCCACTATTTTTTTATCTATATCCGCAAGCTGCTGTCCGGCAAGAGCCACATGAAACCCTATTTCCCTTGCATCACTGAATATCTTACGCTTATGGGTTACCAAGGCACGCATACTGTTGAGGGCTCCGCAATCATCATCCTGTATATTCGCTTCATCTATGACGATTACAACAGCGTTGCTGTCATTTTTTACTATATCACTGACAAGCAAGGAAGTAGGTGTATTGTCACCGAAAAACAGGTACAAATGATTCTTGCTGCTACTGATTTTTATACTATGGAGGCGGAAATACGCACTGATACGGTAATAAATCAATCCGACAAGCATTCCAACCGTACAGGATGAAGACAGTACGGCAAGAACCAGAAGCCATCCCTTGAGGACTCCATGCCCGTCAAGACGGTCAAGGATGTTGCTGTCAACATCAAACAGGAAAAGGTTTATAGCGCTGATTAGGGAGCGGAACAGATACTCCGCATTTGTAAATTCCACTCTATGCCCTAACTCCTCGGTTAATGCCGGATCGTTTCCTATGCTGTAGAACACATACATATATAGCATAGTGCCCATTATGAAGAAAAATCCCATGACAGTGGCAAGGAATTTAAGGGGAAAGTCCCTGGCATACAAATGCGTACCGCGTCTGGCAATAATATCATATAGGTTCTTGCAAATGACACCAAGCACAGCCAGCAGGCTTAATCCCAACAAGATAGCAATAATCCACATTGATATTTGGTCGTTGAATATAACCAACGACACCACCAGTGCCACGCATGCAAGCATAAGCACACCCTTAACATTAACCCATTTTTTCATAACGCTCGATTGCATTTCCTGTCCGGTAAAATGCAAAGATACTAATTTCCAGAATAAAACCGAGAATATCCTCCGCCACAGCGTATTCCTCCCCGATTTGAGAGAACCGCCACGACATCTACGAAGCCGCAGTTCTTGAGGTTGATCATAGCCTCATGCTGCGGGAACGTGCGCCGGAGAGCGCACGCAGAGAGTAGCCGCGGTGTTAAGGGA
>DAAJ01000010.1 GCA_001701115.1 Bacteroidales bacterium GP2 | reverse complement strand
TAGGCTCCCGCAGGAGCCGCATCCCCCTCGGAGAGCGCACGACCCGACCAAAGGAAGGGATACCACCACCTGCTTCGCAGGTGGTGAGTAAGTGCGCCCTTCGGGAAAGAGAAACGGGAGCATCCCGGTTTCCCAAGACGCTCCCGCCAGTTGTTTTGTTATCTCAATGCCCAATACAGCGCATCCTCCAGCTTCTTCAAATCCATCTCCGCCGCAGCGGGCATGACCTTCTCCAGTATCGCACCCTCTTGAATGAGCCTCCGTGTGCGGGCTTTGCGCTCTTTCAGCCTATCCCGTGCCTGTGCTTCCTCCAAGCGGTGCTTGGCTTGTAATAGTTTTTTCTCGTCCTCAGTCATTGAAAAAATCCTCCTGTGGTAGTAACATTGGTATCAGCTTTTTGCTTTTTCTGAAAAGTGGCATTAAACATGGTATCAGACCGCTTAAAAGCTGTCTGCGAAGTCAAGAGCAGCATCCAAATCATCGGTGTCCGGCTCCGCTGTGGACGGTGCCTGTAAAGGCAAGGCTTGTAGAGATGATTGAATCACCGCAATAATTCGGTTTAAGAAATCCTCTTTCGTTTCCTGCTGCCCCGTCTGCTGCTCGAAAAAGTCATTCACGGCAGCGACAACAGCCTTGCTATAAGAGCGATACCGCCGCTTATCCAATCGCTGTAAATGCTCCCATGCCCTGCGGTCTGCTTCATCGTCCAGATTTAGACGGAGCGTGGTCGTAAAAATGTGGCTCATACGATGCCGCCCTTCTTCTGCCGCTTCTGAGTTGCCAGCAGCTCATACCCTCTGGCAGTGGCGCAGATGTCCTCGTTGATGATAACTCTGTCTTTTTCGTACTCGCCAAAGTTTTTGATGAGGCAGCTCCCACCGCCGACAACATAAAGCTTCATCAGCTCCGGGTCGTACTCATGCTCTCGCAGGCGACGGAATATCCCTGCCACATATTCGGCAGCGGCTTCCGTAATTGCGTTTTTGTATCGCTCACTGATGTCCGCCGTACCAAAGCGGATCACTCGCTCGATCACCGCATCGTCCACGGCCACGCCAAACTGCCGCATGAGGCTTTCACGGACAGCGAGCATACACTGGTGGGTGCCGTACTTCTCCGTAAAGCATTTCTTTTGGATGGGGCGGCACTCATTGATATACATAACATTCATCGTACCGTTACCGATGTCGCAGAGCATATTCGTTCCCTTGAACTCCCGCAGACGGTCTGCCACGGCAGAAAAGCCCTGCGGGAAAATATCTGCTCCGGCAAACTCCACATGGTAGTCCACGCCCCGAAAAGAAAAGTCCGCCGCTTCGTTTTGCAGCAGATATGCCCGAAAGCTGTCCTTCTGTTCGCTCACCCATGTGAGAGGCAGTCCGGCAGCAAGGTGGACTGCGGCAGAGGCCAGCTTGCGGATGTTCATCTCACGGGCAATAGCGGCAAGGGTTAGAATATAATAATCGCTGTCCGTCATTTTGTCCGAGATGAACTCCTTGTGTTCCTCACCGATGGTGTAGTATCTGCCATCATAGATCAGCAGATTGCTCTTGAAGGTCGGCTCCTTGTCACAGGCGGCAACACCTGTCTTGAAGCAACAGTGCGCTGTCTTGATGTTGCCGTAACCGTGATCGATGCCGATGATAATAGGATTGTTGTTATTCGTAAAAGTCATAAAAAGCTCCTTTCTGCCGCCGTTGGCGGCAATGCAAATTGATTTTTGGGCAGAAAAAATCAGTGGGCCAAGGCGACCCACTGATTTCTCCATCTTGGTGGGGGCAAAAACTGCCCGCACCACTTTAGTTTTGTGAAGTGGTGAGGTTCACAATGAACCCCACCATCAATCGTAATACTATCGGTTTTGCAGGAAAAGTGCTTGTGACACTTTTTGTCACAAGCACCAACCGTAACGCTATTTGGTTTCCGCTGTTACGATTATGCTAAGTGGCATTTTGTGACACTTAGCTTATCCGTAACACATTCATGTCATTCCATTACGGTTGTGCAAGTGTCCGCCGTGGGCACTCGCTTATCTGTAACGCTCTGCCGATATGCTTTCTGGCGGCAGGCATTGCTGCAAAACCGAGCATCCGCTCGTTTAGGGGTAAAGGTCTTGCCGCAGGTTTGGCAAACCGTATCCCTGCGCTGTTCCAAACGCCGCTGCTTCAATTCCTTTTGATAGCCCCGATTGCCGCACAGATTATAATAGCAATACTTCTTTGTGGCGATCTGCGTGTAGAACTCTCTGCCGCAGCCTTTACAGATGATTTTTCTGACCGCAAGGTTGGGACTTTTGCCGGATATTTTCTCCTCGTACCAGCTTTTCAAAAGCTCCTGGTTTTCATACTCCCAATTACAGTTCCATGTTCCGTCTGGCATCATACGCATTACCTCCTGCTCTGTTAGGGTAGGAAAGGGCGGGTTTCCCCGCCCTTTCGGTCGTTAAACTTCCGGTGCCTGCTCTGCCGCCTTTGCCTCTCGTTTCCTGCGGCTGTAAACTCGTTCTTTGCAGGAACGGCAGCAATACATGGCATAGGGCTGTTTGGCGATAAACGGTTTCCCGCACTCCACACAGTTCATCTCCTGTGGTGTGTTCCAAGTTTTGCCTTCTTTTCGCCGGTAATAGCGATCTCTGCATCTGGCTCGTTCCTTGCTCTGGCGTTCTTCCTCCGCAAGCTGTTCCGGGGTTAGCACCGGAGTCGGTGCTTCAAACTTCCCAATATATTTTAGGAAAATCTCCACTTCCTGCACTCGCTCCCCGCTGGACTTGTCCGGCTTGTGGACAATGATTTTATCCACAAACTCGTTGATCATCGGCGTGGTCAATTCCGTGAAATCCGTGTACTTCTTGGCAATTGCCAGAAAGCGGTCAACATTCGCCGTATCCTGCTCAAAGCTGCTTAGAGCGGTTTCCGCTTCGGAGATGGACTGGTTAAGTGTTTTCTGCTCCTGCTCATAGCCGGCAAGCAAAGCGTCAAATCGTTCCTCAGAAATGCGGTCTGTGGCGTAGGATTCGTACAGCTTGCGGATGATGTTATCCAACTCGGCATGGCGCATTCGGTCTTTGTTCAACTTGCGTTTCAAGTCCTTTGCGGCCTGTTCCTGCTGCACCGCAGAGCTTTCCCGCACCTTTTTCATAAACTCCGCTTCATCGGAAATCGCATAAGTGCTGGTGGCCTTGATGGTTTCCAAAATCAATGTCCGAAGTGCCTTTGTGGAGATATAGTGGTTACCGCAGTCCTGCTCATATCGCTTTCCCGAATTTGCAAGAAAGTGGTTTGCACAATTATAACCGTCGGAGGGATAAGGATACTTCTCCGTTCCTCTGAAACGGTGGTTATACATCCGGCTTCCGCAATCTGCACAATAGACAAGCCCTGTCAGGGGATTGGCATAGCCGAAGGTATCTACTCGCTTCCCGGTTTTTCGGAGTTTCTGTGCAAGCTCCCAAGTCTCCTTATCCACAATCGCTTCATGGGTGTTTTCAAAAATGAGCCAGTCCTCCGGCGCATTTTTCATGGGCTTCTTATCCTTGTAGGATTCTTTGTGCGATCGGAAATTGACCGTATGCCCCACATACTCCGGTCTTGCCAGTATGCTGGACACCACAAAGCCTGTCCACGCATATGGATACGGAAAGTTCTCCTTGTTCTTCCACATTCCACGCCCGTGCCGTGCTTGATATACCGCAGGGGATTCAACCTTGTCATTGTATAGAAGCTCCGCGATCTCATAGGGGCCGTGACCTTCTATGGTCAAGCGAAAAATACGCCGAACGACCGCCGCCGCTTCCTCGTCTACAAGCCAGTGAAATTTATCGTTCGGGTCTTTCATATACCCATAGATAATGCCGGTGGTGGTTGGTTTCCCCGATTCACCTTTCACTCGCACAGCGGTACGCTGTTTGCGGCTTAGGTCACGCAGATACCACTCGCTCATAATGTTAATGAACGGTGCAAATTCGCTGCTGTTTTGGTCATTGCTGTCCACACCGTTGCCGATGGCAACGAAGTGAACACCGTGTTGGCGGAACATGACTTCCGTATAAAAACCGGTCTGAAGATAATCTCTCCCGATTCGGCTCATGTCCTTGACAAGAACATGAGCAACCTTTCCAGCTTCGATGTCCGCCACCAATCGCTTCCATGCGGGACGCTCAAAGTTTCCTCCAGACCAGCCATCGTCGGTATAATGAACGCACCGTTCATAGCCATGGTCTGCGGCGTAGCCCTCAAGATACCTTTTTTGATTCACAATGGAGTTACTATCCCCTGCGAGGTCATCGTCACGGGACAGTCGCTCATAGAGAGCGGTAATTTTCTTTTCGTCAGTCTGAATTGCTGCCATATCAGGCGCTCCTTTCAGACTGCGGACTCACTTGTGGTGTTGCTATTATACCACACTCCGAGCCGATTGCGCTACCCTCATTTCGGATCATACGCAGGATTTTTTCTTCCATCGTTTCTGCGCCTTCGGTGGGGATGACCACGCTCACCTTATAGACGGTGGAGCCGATGCGCTTCATATAACTGTAGTGCTGGGTCGTGCTATTTTTTGTCATAGGCATTTACCTCTCTTAGAAAATTTGGTATAATTTATTTGTTCCGCTTGGTGTAATTGTGTCTCCATAGCGGTGAAGCCTCCTTGTGATGTGATAGAGGTAACTGCGAAGCGGAGAAACAGATTACCCCTCCACCTATAGGAGAAATTCGGTATCAAAAGCGGAACTGTTTTTGAAAAAATCTAAAAATTTTCTTTTCGGGAGGTGATGGCGGTGTCTGAATGGGACGATGAAATAGACCGAGAACAGCGGCGGCAGGACAGAAAATTGCAATATGGTCTTGCGGCGGAGCAAAGAGCGGAAAATGAAATCCTTTTAGAACAGGACGAGTATCCCGATGTAGATATAGGGATAGTTGAGCCTGCGGAACGATCTTTGTTGAAGCGTGACATTAAGGCGATGGCGCTTCGACGCATGGAGGATGCCGCCCGTACTCCTGCAGATTTTGAAAAGATCATCAAGCAATGGGACAGACTGGATACCAACCGAGAACGGAAGGAACGCTACCATGAAACGCTCCGCAACGGCATGGACTATCCTCTCGACTACGGCGCAGTTGAGGATGGAGTAAATTTCCCAGCAAACATGAACCATGCCATTGCCAGAGAGATACGCAAAGGAGATTTTCTGGATGCCATCTTCTTCTGTCCTTTTGAGATCCATGAACTTGTGACAGAGAAATATATCTCTGAAATCCTGCGAGGGCTGAAAGATGAACATAAGGAATTGCTCTTTCTCTTGACGATCTGCGGATACAGCACCACACGCATTGCCAAAATCCGTGAGCAATCTGACCGCAATATCCGAAAGGTGCGGGCAACTATCTTGAAAAAACTATATAAGAAGATGCTGGTTACTCTGAAAGAAAAAGATTCCGCAGGTGCACCTATGACAATGGAGGAACGAGCCTTTTGGGAAGAATATAAAAAATCCATCCTTGACGAGAACAAGGACGGTTAGTGTGATAGTAATTGCAATTTCGCACGATCTGATTACAGCACAGGAGTGAGATGGATATGGATGCGATAAAGGCCAATGAAGCGATAAAAGACCTGACGATGATATTGATGTATTTGACCCGTTTCACGGAGCAGGGCAGATTTTCCAACCCTAACGCACTCTATGCGTGGAAAGGCTACAGCTTTCGTGTGTTGAATGAACTGGACGATGCCGACTTTATTCGGCAAGGAGATCATCCATCCAAATCAAAAAAGGTTTTCCTTACAGAAGCTGGCATGGAGAACGCGAAGGAACTGCTGGTCAAGTACGGTATCGAGGATAGATGAGGGTGGTAGAATATGAAAAACCTGTTTGAACGCACCAGCTCCAGTTGGGTGTGCTATGATAAATACGAATGGAAGAAGGCAGAGAACGGAAATCTGTATCTGGCTGCGGCTACCAATGCAAAGCCGAACATCTATGATCCGCTCCGAGATGCCGGGGCTTTGGTGCTGGATGCGCTGAACATCGGCAGAAAGTGCATGAGCCGAGAAATAACAGACACAGAACTACAGACGGAGATGCTGCAATTTGCCGAGCAGTACGGTCTAATGGGTCTGATGACTGCGCTGCCCACTACTCCAAACTTTATGGAGTATGAAGCGGTCTATCTCCCCAAAAACCACTATGTCCGAGAAGAAACCATGCGGACAGAGGACTATCTGGCGCTGTTCTTTCCATTTGAAAAGCCGGATGTAGTGAAGCGGGGAATCGATTCCATGTGGAATATCTCCGGCGATAAGACCATGATGGCGTTGGCCATGACCATGACGGACAAGCCGATGGCGGTGAACATGGGATTTCAAAGGGAGTACGCCGAACGCTACGACTGGCTGAAACAGCTTTTTGCGGATTGGGCATTTACATTTATGGGCAGTTTCCTCTATTATGAGGATTACGATAGGATAGACGAGGATACCCGCAATCTCTACCGGCAGGGCATGGCAGCCTTTGAGGGCATCGCCCCAACCTATCATATTGCCTTACTTGAAAAGCCCACGATTATCTGGGACTTTCACTCGCTGCTGCTTGGCATACAGATGATGTTCAGCTTCATGCTGGCAGACGAGGCAAAGCCTCTGCGCCTATGCAGGCAGTGCCAAAAGGTATTTGTGGCAAGCCGCTCCAGCACCGCCTTTTGCAGTCCACGGTGTAAAAATCAGTATAATGTCTACAAGAGCAGGGCAAAGAACGGGAGAGGTTGAAAGCAAAAAATTTTAGTTTACTTTCACGCCAATATGGATTATAATATTAGCGTGAAAAGAGGCTTGCATATGACAGACTTTCAAAAACTGGAACAGATTGCAAATGCAGACGGCGGCGTTTTGACGACTGCCGGAGTTATGGCGGCGGGAATTAGCAAGACCGCATTGGCAAATTTTGTTTCAAAAAATAAATATGAACGGATTTCCTTGGGCGTGTATCTGTCACCAGATGCATGGAAAGACGACGCATATCTGTTGCAGCTTCGTTGCCCACGGGTCGTATTCTCCCACGACAGTGCGCTGTTCTACCATGATTTAACGGACAGGGAGCCCTTGCAATTTACTGTTACCGCAAAGACGGGATATAATCCCGCGCATTTGACCTCGAATGGCGTCAAGGTGTTCACGATTAAGAAAGAACTTTTTGAAATGGGTATGACGATGGCAGATACCTCTTTCGGGCATCAAGTACGAGTATATGACATGGAGCGCACGGTCTGTGATGTTCTGAGAAGCCGCAATGTAATGGAAACACAGGTTTTCCAAGATGCGCTCAAGCAATATGCAAAGCGCAAGGACAAAAATCTACACAATCTGATGAACTATGCAAATGCATTTCATGTAGAAAAACTGGTGCGCCAGTACATGGGGGTGTTGCTATGATCCGATCCGCACGACAGTTAAAAGATAAGCTCCGCAATCTGGCTAAAGATAACTCTGCGGACGCACAGCTTCTGCTTCGCAACTACATGATGGAGCGATTTCTAGAGCGTGTAGCAAGTTCTGCTTACAGTGAGAAATTCATTTTGAAGGGCGGAATGCTTGTTACCTCTATGGTGGGTTTTAACGCTCGGTCTACGATGGATATAGATGCTACTGTGACGGGCGCAACGATCAGCCATGATGAAGTGCAGCGCATCATTGGGGAGGTCATTTCAATAAATCTATCTGATGGCGTCAGCTTTGCAGTAACCGGCATCACAGATATTATGGACGAGGCGGAGTACCCCGGCATCCGAGTTTCCATGAACGCATACTTGGAGGATGTCCGAGTTCCGCTCAAGGTGGATATTTCCACAGGAGATGTCATAACGCCCCATGCGGTAGAGTATTCCTATCAGCTCATGTTTGAAGATCGCTCGATTCGTTTGCTGGCGTATAATCTGGAAACAGTGCTGGCGGAGAAGCTGGAAACAATCATTGCAAGAACAACTGTGAATACTCGAATGCGCGACTTCTATGACATACATATCCTGCTGAAATTGTACCACGCAGAGATCGATCCCGCCATTCTCTCAGAGGCCTTGGCTGCGACCGCCCGGAAACGAGGAACAAGCCAACTGATGGACAATGCCGAAAAGGTTTTAACTGTGTTGCACGATGACAAAGAGATGCAGGCGCTTTGGGATAACTACAGGGGTAAATTCAACTATGCGGCGGATGTTTCATGGAATATGGTGCTGCGCTCGGTGCGCCAGTTAGCGTTGTCGGCTGGTTTGCAAGTGAACAAGCCATCTATCAAGGAAACAATGAGTGAGCCTTTACCCAACAGGGGCAAAGCGCCTCGACGCAAAAAGGATTTAGAGCGATAAACCAAATCTCGCCTCCGGCGTTGTTGTCGGAGACGAGATTTTCTGCTATACTATGATTTGTTATTTGATCCACACATCAGCACCGATGAAGTTGCTGCTTTCGTACTCCCCGAAAGCAAAGGCGGTGCCGAGACTATACTGACCATAGCTGAAATACATGGTCACGGTATAACCGGGATTTTCAGCTTGAGCTTCTGCGGCGAGTTCTTCCACGGCATTTTTCCGTTCGGCTTCGCCAAAGGACTTCCACCATGTCTTGAAATCGTCCTTGCTCAGATCGCCGTTGTAGGTAGCGGTGAAAATCTTTTCCGTGCCGTAGTTGGTGACTGGCTTTTCCTTGACCGTCCATGCCGCTTTGAAATTGCCGGACTGTGCGGCGGTTTGCTTTGCCGGATTGTTCACTATGGCAAGATTCTTGCTCCCATCATAACCAACTTCCAAGCCATAGGCTTCGGCTAATGCTCTCAGCGGTGCGTAGGTTGTTCCGTTGTAGACGAACACAAGGGCATCGTTGCCCCTTGCGTCCTTCGGACGGAATACCTCGCCATTGACGAGAACATTGATAGGACTTGCTTCAATCGTAAATGTACCGCTGACAGCGAATGCCGTTGCGGGGACACCAATCACGAATAGTGTAAGCAAAACGCCGGTAAGGAAAGGCAACAGCTTCTTCATCATCACACCCTCCCATCTTCCGCATAAATGAGTTCGGCGTAGATGATTTCCTCCGCACGGTTCTTGATGTTATTCATGCGGCGCACCCACTCTAAGGGGTCAGCAGCTTTCAGCGCTTCGGTCACACCCTCTCGCTTTGCCATTTCGGTGCAGATACGCTCCACACGCTCATTGCAGGTCTGGTCGATCTCCGCCAGATGCGGGTACAGCTTCTCGCTGATAAGCAGACGGTTGTAGAGCCCGGGGTGATGCTCCTTGAGATAGGTGCGGCGCAGATATCCGTATTTTCCGAGATTGTATGTGCGGGTGTCGGACAGTGTGAGGTTGGGGATTAGGTAGTCTCCCTCTTGGCGGTAAGTGCCGCCCATTTGTTCAAATAGTGATTTTATAACAAAAGGCTCCTTTCATGGTTGAAATGCTTGCAATTACTGGACTTTTTAACTCCTTTCCTACAACTGCAAGTTCATTTTTACCACAAGTGAGCCGCAGTCATATGTATTAGGTGGTGAATCCACCCTTTACATATTAACTCTTGCTCCAAAATTTCATTATAGTTTCTACCGAGCCGGTCAACACTCTTAATAACAAGAGTGTCGCCCGGCTTCATTTGTGTCAACAACGACTGATACACCGGTCGCATGAAATCTTTGCCTGACTTCTTCTCAACAAAAACATTTGTCTCTGGGATACCGAATTCGTCCATTGCAAGTAGCTGCCTATTTTCATTCTGATCCCGCGCAGAGACACGAACATATCCGTACTCATGATTAGTGTCCACATTCTGGCCTCCTTTGATATGCATACCATAAGGTAACACAGAAATGGGACACAGGTATCTCCTTTCCATAATTAACTTGTAGGTTTAATGTTAGCTTCTCGCCTCCCCCTGTTTTCCCCTCCATAACCTGCATATCTGAATATGGCTAATTAATGGTCATATACTATGGCTATTATATCAGCCATAATATGAGTTGTAAAGGGGGCAACTCAATGATTCTCTATACACCTTTGTGGAAAACAATGCAGCAAAGGAAAGTTACGACCTACACTTTAAGGTTTAAGTGTGGAATGAGTCACGCCACTGTACAACGGCTTCAAAATAATCTTCCTGTTTCAACTCATACTTTAAACCGACTATGTGAGATATTGAATTGCCGTTTAGAAGATATTGCTGAATATGTTCCCGAAAACAAGATAGGTAAACAATAAAAATATGTAAGAAGATGCCGCCCTACATTGCGGCATCTTCTTTTAATATTTGGGAACCCCGTAGCCGTAAATCTCGTAGTATCCGACCGGATAGCTGTTGATTCTTACGCTGTCCCCAGAGTTGCCTTCGACAGTGTAGACCACGCCGTTTTCGACTTTTTCCACAATTCCGGTGTGATCTGGCTCTCCGTCTTGCCCGTTCTCATCGTTCCAGTCAAAAAAGATAATCATGCCGGGGGCAGGCTCGGCAGAATTGTCTATCCATTGCCCCCTATCCCTGAACCATTGTTCGCCAAGGGTGCAGCCAGCGTATTTGGGGATAACACCTGTGTCGATATAACCGCACTCATTGGCGCACCAGCTCACAAAGCAGGCGCACCACTCCACACG
>DAAJ01000070.1 GCA_001701115.1 Bacteroidales bacterium GP2 | reverse complement strand
TACATGGCTATGCTTGGAAAGAAAAAAATAGAAATATACAGAACTAACACAACAACGCTTTAAGCATTATGAAATACTTTTCACTCACAATCACACTTGTATCGGCTCTTTTGCTTGCCGCTTGCTCAAGCAAACCCGAAGTGACGCTTGAAACAGCACAGGTTTCAAGAGGCGACATAAGCAAGAGTGTCACAGCAACCGGCACAGTAGAATCAAAAACCCAGGTGGATGTCGGTACTCAGGTGACCGGCATTATTTCCGAGCTATATGCCGATTATAATTCAATCGTTAAGAAAGGTGAGCTCATCGCTGAAATCGAAAAGACGCTTCTTGAAAGTGAATTGAAGAGCGCGAATGCCAATATGGAGAGTGCACGCCTTACCTACGAGTACAACAAGAAAAACTATGAGCGGGACAAAACCTTGCATGAACGCCAGCTTATAAGCGACTATGAGTTTGAAACATCACGCAAGGATTACGAGGTGTCAAAGACCGCTTACGAAAAGACTCAGGCAGACCGCGTGCGCGCGGCAAAAAACCTTAATTACGCAGAAATTTACTCTCCTATCGACGGCATAGTTATTTCCCGTGAGGTTGAGGTTGGTCAGACTGTCGTGTCAAGCATGAACGTTGCAAACCTGTATGTGATTGCAGATTTGGAAAATATGCGTGTGATTGCAGATGTTGACGAGGCAGACATAGGTCAGGTTAAAGTAGGTCAGGAAGCGAAATTCACCGTTTCCGCTTATCCGGATGATGTTTTCAAAGGTACTGTCACAGAGGTGCGCCTCAACCCCACAACAACAAACAATGTGGTGACCTATGAAGTGGTAGTGGACGCTCCTAATGATGACATGAAGCTGATTCCAGGTCTTACAGCCGAGGTAACTATCTATACTGTAAGTGAAAAGAATGTGCTGACAGTTCCCCAGAAAGCCCTTCATTTCACTCCTCACGAATATCCTGATTCTCCCAAGTTGCCCAAAATCAAGGAAGCTCCCGAAGCTGCCCCAGGCACAAGAAGGGTATGGGTGCTCGAAGGTGATATGCTTGTGGCAAAGGATGTTCAGATTGGTGAGGCATCAGGAAGTTCTGTTGTCGTTACATCCGGGCTTAAGGACGGTGAAGTTGTTGCGGTCGGTTACCAGGCTGCACAGTCCAAGGGGGATGACGGCGGACAGCAGGCTGAATCAAGCCCCTTTGCTCCCAAACCGCCGCAGCGTAAAAAGTAAACAGCTATGAGTGAAAAAGAAAAGAAAGAAATTATAAAGGTGACTGATCTCCGCCGCGAATTTATTGTCGGCGGGGAGAAAGTCAAGGCGCTCCGGGGCGTGTCCTTCACAATCCATGAGGGTGAGTTCGTCACCATTATGGGTACATCGGGCTCCGGCAAATCTACCCTGCTCAATATTCTCGGTTGCCTTGATACTCCTACATCCGGCGAATATGTGCTTGACGGCACCAGTGTGCGCACTATGAGCAAGGACAAGCGTGCTACTCTCCGCAACCGTAAGATAGGCTTTGTGTTCCAGAACTACAACCTTCTTCCTAAGACCACTGCGGTTGAGAATGTGGAGCTGCCATTGCTGTACAATCCCACAATCAAGCCGAAGGAGCGCAGGCAAATGGCGATTGAAGCGCTTGATGCTGTGGGGCTTGCTGACAGGCTGGAACACAAGAGCAACCAGATGAGCGGCGGACAGCAGCAGCGTGTGGCTATTGCCAGGGCGCTTGTCAATGACCCGGTGCTGATTCTCGCCGACGAGGCTACCGGCAACCTTGACACGAGGACATCATTCAGTATTCTTGTCCTTTTCCAGCAGCTTTATGCTAAAGGCAGGACAATTATATTTGTAACACACAATCCTGACCTTGCGGCATACTCGTCAAGAAACATAGTTCTGCGTGACGGCAAGGTGATTTCTGACACGCTCAATCCTTCTCCTGCATCGGCGAAGGAGATGTATGATTCACTGCCGATACCGGATTGATAAATTTACGCACATGAATTTAATAAATCTGCTGAAAATTGCGCTTAAGGCGCTAAACAATAATAAATTGCGGTGTTTTCTCACAATGCTGGGAATAATCATCGGTGTAGCCTCGGTAATCACCATGCTTGCTATCGGGCAAGGTTCCAAAGATAGCATCAAGGCTCAGATTTCTGAAATGGGCTCCAATATGATTATGATTTTCCCGGGTGGTGACCGCCGTGGTGGCGCGAGGCAGAGCGCCGATGATATGCAGACCCTCAAGATGGCTGATTATGAAGCTATTGCTACCGAAGCGCCCTCTGTATCAGCTGTTTCGCCGAATATCAGCAGCGGGGGGCAGTTCATCAACGGCAATAACAACTGGCCTTCGTCGCTTTATGGCGTAGCTCCCTCGTATCTTGACATCAGAAAAGTGAAAGTAGGGGAGGGAGAGATGTTTACCGACCAGGATATAAAGTCTGCTGCAAAAGTCTGCGTGCTTGGCAAAACGGTGGTTGACAACCTGTTTCCGGATGGTACTAATCCTATCGGGCGTACAATCCGCTTCAATAAGATTCCACTCACTGTAATTGGGGTGCTGGAGCCTAAAGGTGCTAACGCTATGGGTATGGACCAGGATGATGTGGTGCTTGCTCCTTACACCACTGTGATGAAGAGGGTGCTTGCAATCGACTATATCCAAAGCCTTTTCGCTTCTGCGCTCAGCGAGGAGCTTGCCGACCAGGCAATGGATGAGATTACTGCGATTTTGCGTGACAATCATAAGCTTTCAGCTGAGGCAGAAGATGATTTTACTTTACGCTCACAGCAGGAACTCAGCCAGATGATGAACTCTACTTCAGATATGATGACTGTTCTTCTCGCTTGTATCGCCGGAATATCGCTCCTTGTTGGCGGTATAGGAATCATGAATATAATGTATGTCAGCGTTACTGAACGAACACGCGAAATCGGATTGCGAATGAGTATCGGTGCGAGAGGACGCGATATTCTTGCGCAGTTCCTTATCGAAGCGGTAATAATCAGTGTGAGCGGCGGTATTATCGGTGTGCTTCTCGGCGGAATTGCCTCATGGATTGTCAATGTTGTGATTCACTGGCCTGTAAGCATACAGATATATTCGGTTGTGCTTTCATTTGCAGTGTGCACCGTTACCGGGGTATTCTTCGGATGGTATCCGGCACAGAAAGCGGCAAACCTTGACCCGATTGAAGCAATCAGGTATGAGTGATAACTTACATGAAAATAACAGGCGGAAGCGGGTGGTGACTTTTGTCATCCACTTGCTCTGTCTTGGTATTCTATTCGTGTTGCCGGAGGTGCTTTTCAATTACGGGCGTCCCGATAGCCATTTCAGTATTCTGGCTTATAGCAAGGCAACAGTATTTGTGCTTGCATTCTATATAGAGTACTATGTTATTATTCCGATAAGTTACGCGCGTAAAAATAAGGTCGTGCGGTTTTTCGGGTATAGTTTTCTTCTGGTTATAGCTGGGGAATTAGTCCTGTTCCTTATTGTAAGCTGGGTTAAAGCGCACATGCCGCTCGGCAATAATCCTCCGGGACCTCATCAGTTTTTCGTACACCAGATTTCGGTGGTGATTAAGGATTTGGGAATGCTTATTCTCAC
Organism: Bacteroidales bacterium GP2; assembly: GCA_001701115.1. Lineage (GTDB taxonomy): Bacteria > Bacteroidota > Bacteroidia > Bacteroidales > Muribaculaceae > Paramuribaculum. The sequence continues at coordinate 35,540 of DAAJ01000070.1, read as the reverse complement.
CATGGCTCTTGCCGTTGCATTGAAAATTACCGATAACTGGCTGAAAATCGAGGCGAAGAGGAGAGAGGAGGAAACTGTCAGGAGAAGGCAGGAACTGGATGGATTACGCAATCAGCTTAACCCGCATTTCCTATTCAATACCTTGAACTCAATTTATGCGTTGATAGACATAAGCCCTTCAAGGGCGCAAGGTGCGGTGCATGAATTAAGCAAACTGCTGCGCCATGTGTTGTATGACAATCCGGCATTTGTCAGCTTGTCAAGCGAGGCGGCATTTATAGAAAACTATGTGAAGTTGCAGCGTCTCAGGTTGCCCGATTCAGCAAAGATAGACCTGTACATAAATATCGGCGGTTTCACTGACGCTCAAGTGCCATCAATGCTGTTTGTCACCCTGATTGAAAACGTGTTCAAGCACGCAGACTTCACAATGCCGGCAAGAATAAGTTTGAAAGTTGAGGATAATTGCGCGATATTCGTCACTGAAAATAAGAGCCGCAGCAATTCATCCTCCCCATCCTCAGGCATAGGATTGGGCAACCTTACCAGGCGCCTTGACTTGCTTTATGGAAAGGATGCGTACTTTAATGCAAGTGCGTCGGACGGCAAATTCATTACGAATCTTGTCGTGCCTTTGTCAAGAAATGAAAATACAAAGAAAACTTTAATAGATTAGAAATATGATACCACTCAGATGTGTTGTTGTAGATGATGAACCGCTTGCAGCAGCACTAATACAGAGTTATGTGGAAAAAACACCGAACCTGCAACTTGTAGGTACTTTCGGATGCGCTCAGGATGCGGTGCGCACTATAATGCAGGGAAATATTGATCTGGTGTTTCTGGATATTGAAATGCAGCAGCTTAACGGCATTGAGTTTGCCCATATTATACCCGCAAGCACAAGAATCGTATTCACGACGGCGTATGACAAACATGCTGTCGCTGCATTTAAACTCAATGCGCTCGACTACCTGCTGAAGCCGATAAGCTATGAGGAATTCATGGGTGCGGTTAACAGGGCGTTTGAGGATAAACGCTTGCGTCAGAGGGCAAGCGAGGCATCAGGCGATGGTGATTACATAATGGTGAAGAGCGAATACAAGATTGTTCAGATTCCCATCGCATCGATTTTCTACGTTGAAGGAGTCAAGGATTATGTGAAAATCTATCTCGAAGGACAGGCAAAAAGCATCATGACCCTGATGAGCATGAAAAATATCGAGAGCCGGTTGCCTGAAAGCAAATTCATGCGAGTACATCGGTCCTTCATAGTGAATACCACAAAAATAAGTGTGATAGAGCGCAACAGGATTGTGTTTGGTGACAAATTCATCCCTATCAGCGAAAGTTATAAAAACGCTTTCAACGACTACATTTCCACTCGCCTAATCAATAATAACCGTTCTGAGTCAGACTCTGAAGACTAACCCTCCCAGCATGATAAAAAATTTCTATATTAATATAGGAAGCCCAAGAGCCAGATAGGAATTCGGTTTCCAGTACCTGTCTCAATATTGTCAGATATGATGTAACTATTTGGCTTATCAGCAATTTGAGAGTAGTTTTTCCCTTTCCCTCCTACTTCAAATAAGTAAGTGCGGTCAAGCAGAAAGTCGCCGTCCTTTGGTGCGTGGAGGTGACCCTCAACACTTAGCATGGACGCTACAAAACTTTCTCTTACAGTCCCTTTTTTGTTGAATATCCCAAGAGCCTGCATCACCGATGGATTGTCAAAAAGAATTTTTTCAGGTTTAGCGGCACGCTTGGGTTGGGTGGTAGCATCCATTAAAGTACGAATAATTGCTCCTTCACTAAGCAATGTAAAGAATTTCATCAGCTGATTTCGCGTCACGGCAATATCTCTGCCGAGATTGGTTATGTTCGGTACGAAAGGCACTTGTTCCGCGAGAGTTACAAGAAGTTTCTTTAGTTTGAGCTGCGTTTCATATTCAATGGCAGTGATAGCCGGTATATCAATATCAATTACTGCTAGTACCAGTCTTTCAATTCTTTGCGAGTAAGTTATTTCAGAGCACTCCATGAAAAATGGGTAATATCCTTTTTTCAGGTACTTTTCAAACTCCGCTATTACATTTATCTTTGAAATGACGGAGGATGCCAGCAATCTGTGGTTTGTAATAATATCCTCCAAGCTAAATTTATCAAAATCAAAGTTTCCTGAAAAATTTAAATACTCACGGAATGAAAGTCCACGAAGTTCATATACAGCAACCCGTCGTGACAAATCTGCTATTTTGCTGTTGAGATGTAGAAGTGATGACCCGGTGAATACAATATGAAGTCCTGGATAACTGTCGTATATGTTTTTAAGTTCCTGTTCCCAGTTTTGACGCGGGTATAGATGCACTTCATCCAGATAAAGATGTGTGCCGCCATGCTTATAGTGATAATCGGCAAGTTCAAGAATGGTATGGTCGTTAAAGAACAGTTGATCAAGCGATGCATACACCCCTTTATCTCCATATTCCCTGCAACGCTGTACCATCATAGTGGTTTTACCTACACCACGGGCACCTTTTATCATAATCAGCCTGTCATTCCAAGCTATTTTATTATAAAGATAGCGATGAAGCGGAGCATCAATATCTTGCATCAGTCGGGCTGATATTTCATAAATTCTTTCCATATCATTCATATATCCACGAAGTTATGATTTTTTTTCTTTGTAAAGAAAGATTTTGGTGTTTTTTTTTCTTTGTAAAGAAAAATAGTTAGGTTAGTGCCTGTTGTTGTGGTGATTAGAGTGAAAAAAATTGTGGACGGTCCTGTTAGCGCGTGGATAAAAAAATTGATTGTCATCCCGACAATCAATCTTTTGTTAACCTTAAATCTAATACCATGAAAAACACGGTGCAAAATTATAGCTAACCGTACTTTTCACCAAGTAATAGTGATAGAATCTTACTTCCGCTTAACATTATTTTACCTTGTTTCTCGAAATTAAGAGGGTGTATGGTGGCAAAATGCATGTTTTAAGGATTTTTTGTAGCATTTTGCTATTTGACTATGTTAGAATGGGTATCCGATGGCGAGGTGGAATGCAAGGGAGTTTTTAAATGAAGTCATATTGTAGTATCCCCGTTTGCCAGTGTCGTATGGCAGGTGTATGCCAACTCCAAGGTCGCCGCGGACAACCAGCATGCCGATGTCAAGACGTAGCCCTGCGCCTGTTCCTGTGGCAAGGTCGCGGAAGAAGGTCTTGCCTTCGAGTTTGCCTCCGGGACGAAGTGAATCTTCCTTCAGCAACCACACGTTGCCGGAATCAAAGAATACAGCTCCGTGGAGCGGTCCGAAAATCGGGAACCGGTATTCAACATTAAACTCAAATTTGAATGTGCCGGTCTGGTCAAAATAGCCGTTGATAAGGTGCTGTGGCACTTTGTAGCTGCCTGGACCGATACTTCTCACTGTGTATGCGCGGATGGAGTTCGCTCCACCTACATAGAACTGTTCGCTGTATGGCACTTGGGTTGCGTTGCCATACGCATGCGCAGCTCCGACAGCCGCACGTGTAACAAGCCAGTTGTCACCCCATAGCCTGCGGTTATATACGAGCTGTGTAGTGCCTTTTACAAATTGCGAGAAGGGTGTGCCAAAGAGTTCTTTTTCACCCTTCTTGCCACAGATTTCGTAGATAGCCCAGAATACATTGCCCGCTTCCTGAAGTGTCAGCTGCCAATTGATAGAGTTGTCGCGGTCAATCTGTTTGTCATAAACCAGGCTGTAGGCAATCTGCGGTATGAACTGGCTTTTGAAACTCTCTGCAATAGCCGGATTCTCATGCATAATAGAATCAAATTCGGGAGTTGAATTCATCAGCTTCGTATATGTGAGCTTGAATGGCGTGAGGGTGTTGCTCGCATTGCGGTTTATCCTCCAGTCATAATTCAGGGAGGTGTTGAACTGCGCCATGCGGAAATAGTGCGGTCGGTTCAACAGGTCAACATTCAGCGCAATCCTTGTCCAGTTGAGTTCCCTGCGGCTGTGCGGGATGAAGCCCGGGATAAGCAGTCGCGGAAATGCGAGGGTTGTGTTTAGCCCCACTTCGTAGGAATTGAATATTGAGCCTCCTTTGTCGCGTCCAGTCTGCCATTCGTATGCGCCGGTAACATTAAGGCTAAGCTGCTCACCGCCGCCGAAGAGATTCTTATTTGTTACGCCAAATGATAGCCCCGGTCCAAGGTAACTGTTGGACTTAGAGGTGACATTAACTTCAAGTGATGCTTCGAGCGGAGCGTCAAACGTGCAATCAATGAGCACATCGAGCACTCTTTTTCCACCGGCGGTGTCCGGAAACGCATTAATCTCTATATTATTGAAAATGCCGGTGCGGGAGAGGTAGGTCTGTGTGCGGTTCATATCACGCACAGAAAATATTTTCCCTTCCCGGAAAGTAATGCATTCCGGAATAAGTTTGCGCCTGAGGCGTGACGGCATCATTTGAACCAGTGTGCCACGGCGTGTCTCTATTGTGTCCGGTGTGCCTCCACCTCTGTTGCGGTTTATTACAGTGGTGATAGAGCCAGTGCGCCATTGGGTGAATGAGCCTTTGGGCGCGTTTGAAGCGAGAACCATCCTGAGCGCGATCCTTTCAGGTGCAAGAGTACTGTCCGCAAGGTATTCCACATAATCAGGCTTGAAGAAATAGTATCCTCTGTTTCTTACAAAGTTTGCAATCCTGATTCTTTCTGCCGAAAGTGAATCCGTGCAGTATCTTGAGCCAGCTCTAAGATATGTGCTTTTTGCAGTAATGGAGTCAATTATGTGGTTGAGGTGGCAGGTGTCAGGCAGAAGCTGCACAGAGTCAATGAGATATTCCGGTCCTGTGGCAACCTTGTAAAGTATGCTTGCTTTCTTCTTGTTTTTGCCTTGCACAAGCTCATAAGTTGCAGCTCCCCTGAAGTAACCGTTGTTGTCAAGAATCTCGTCAATCATTTTTGTGCGTACTTCCGGGCGCACATCACTGATTAGAACCGGCTCTGCAACCAGTTTCTCGTACAACCAGTGCTTAAATCCTTTCGGTGGATTGTTCCAGTTGTTATATACCCAAAGCCCGAGGGGGAACGGATAGCGGATATATGGTGAAATGAGGCTGTTGTTAGGCGCAACATTTACTGCATCTTTCACATCAGATGCAAGTCCGGGCGCCTGTGCGACTCCTTTTGGAGTTTCAATCTGTATTTTTTTCACTCCTGTGTAAAGGATTTCATCAGCGGGAATCCTTCGGGTAGTGGAGCATGCCGCAGTAGCAAGCACTGTTATGACAGCAGCCGCTGCAAGTATGATTTTATTTAGAGTCTTTTGCTTCATTTTCAGTGGTTGGTGTGGTGTTTGTATCTGGTGAAGCTGTCACTTTCTTGTTTTTACCTGTAATGGAGTTCCTGAGCCTTCCAGCCCAACGGAACAGGTCACGCATGGAATTAATCTTGCGGCGGAGCACAAATCCGACACCGGTCTGTGTGACTTCACCTTCAAGTATGCTTTCATAGCCGGTGTGGCGGAAAAGCCTTACATACATTGAGCCGCTACGGTTTATCATGTACTCGAAAGCGATGTCGTTTATCAGGTTCTGCGAGAAATTTTCATCGGCGTTGGCATCTGTGGAGTAGTTGCCGCCAACAATAATCTTGAAGCGGTCATTGAACAGCGTCTTGCTCACCCGGTAGCTGTAGCTGGTTGTCTGCTGCGATACTCCGTCAGTGGTCTTGTCATACTGGTCTATGCCGAATGAAATGTCTACGCCTCTTATATTGTTTGCAGCCCATGAATTAATCTGGGATTCAAGGAACGAGTATAACGGGTTGCCGCTGAGGTTGGTGCTTGCTTTGGTCCCAGGACCTGAATAAACGTTGTAGAGCAACAGGTTCATTGCCTGGTTAGCCCTCTGGTCAGGACTCATGGATGTAAGCTCATTCTGCACTGTTATGTCATCGTTTGTAGACAAATCAAACGCTACATTCATGTTGTCAAGCGTGTTGGTGATGCCCACGCTCACATTGAAGTCAATAATGCGCGAGTTTTGTCCCTGCTGGGTAACATTCGCTTTGAGCTTGTCAACAGCGTGAATGTTCAAAATAGGATTGAGCATATTGCCATTGAACGATATGAAGCTTCCCTCCTGGAAGTAGAAGAGCTTTTCTGACAATAACGGTGGAGTGTAGCGCACAAATCCGCCATTTATATTGAAGCGTCCGGTGAGACGACCATCGTTGAACGGATTCATAGAGAAGTCAAGTGTTCCTTGCCCGAGGATAGACACCTTGTTTTTGCCATCGGTAGACAGGTCAACATTGATAGTGCTTCCCTGTGCAATTGTCAACTCCGCTTCCAGATTCATAGCCATAGAGGTGGTGGTGAGCGAGTCGGCAATCATTGTCGCGGTTGTGTCGCTGAACTGCACGAATTTCACCATATCCCCTGTGGTGTGGGATGTGATAGCAGACTGTGCGTCCGACATGATGTATGTGACATTTGTGCCGGGAAGGACTTTCAGTTTCGCATCCACATTCAGGAATGACATTCCGCCTTTGACGCTTGCATCCACATCTATGAACGCTTTGCCGTAGACATCAGCCTTTCTGGGGCGGTTTGAGTTGACAATCTGCATATTCCGCGCCTGCATGTCAAGGTCAATCTTCATGTTGGCGAGATTAGTGAGGTCAACTGTGCCGTTCACACTCAGCGGATTCTGGTTTGCAGCAGTGATTGAGAAGCCATCGAATTTCACGATGCTGCTATCAACTGGAATCTTGGTTTCGGAGAATTTGAAACTTGTTCCGAGCATTCCGACATTGACCGCCGTACTGTCAAAATCAATATAACCGTTGAAAACAGGTTTAGCTATATTTCCGGTAATATCCATCAGACCGTTCAGCATGCCGGACAACTGACCATACTCCTTGGGAAGGAACGGGTTTAGGACGCGGAGCGGGAAGTGAATCATTGAGAAGTCAAGCAGGAATGGATTAGCCGATGTGGTATCATTGAGTACACCGCGTGCCGTTATAACCTTGATGCTGTCAACAAGAAGCGAAGCATCGGCATGGAGCACACCATCCGCCGCGGCAAGCACGTCAACCCCCACATCGAAAGAGCCTACACGGTCTTTGCCGTAGAACAGGTCGGTGAGCGATACCACACCATTGCCGGTGAGCTGGTCTTTGTTCCAGTGGATTTTCATGTCGGCGCCAAGATCGCCTTTCATGGGTGGAGAGTAAGGAGAAATGGATAACCAGTCCTGTATGTGTATGTCAGAAATCTTGACAATCAAATCCTCCTGCTCATGGTCATCGCCATCCTCGTGCTCAGTGTACAGCTTGATATAACTCTTGCCGCTTGATGCCATCAGGTTAGCGTCAATGTGATGTGTAAGGAAGTTATACGAAACAAAGTTGTCCTTATTGAAGTTCCATTTCTTATATCCTATAGTGGGAGAGTAGGGGACAAATCTTACTGACATTACCGAATCCTGCATAGTTGCGGATATGCCTATAACAAATCCTTTTTCGCCCTGAATGTTCTTCTGAGTGAGCATAAGACCGAATTTGTCATTTGCAAGGAATCCGGTCATGTTGACATGGGCGAAGTTATCCATTGTGCCGGGACGGTTATTAACCGCTCCTTTGAACGGCAGGAATTTGCCATGTTGCACCGCTCCAAATGAAATGGTGTCAAGCCGCGTAGTGCCGGTAGTAAAGCCAAGAATGTCGGTTGACAGGCTGAAAAGCGAGTCATTGCGGAAACTTGCAGTAGCATTGTTGTACTGGATGCCTGAGTGCGCAAGGTAAACAGCGGCAAAGTTATTCGGTCCGGATTTAAGCCTCAGGTCAACCTGCGGCATTGCTTTTTGCAACGCGATAATGTCAACATTTTTATGTGCCACAGCGCTGTCAATCACAGCCATTGTGCGGTCAATGCCTGCAAGGAGGGAGTCGAGTGAGGATGATGATGCAAATCTTGCCGAAAGGTCTCCCGATGCCAAGGAGGCTGTTACAAGCGAGTCTGCCGCATTGAAATCAAGCTGGGTTTCCGGTGAATATATCTTGTTTCCGTCCAAATTCCAATCAAGCGAAAGAATCTGTGCTTTAGCATCAATGTTTTTAGCATCGGCACTCATGAATCCTGTGCTTTTCAGAGTCAGGCTTCCACTGTTTGGTGTAGGCGACAGTTGCAATTCCTGCAAATCAAGGTCGAGGATATGTCCGTCAATATCCCAAGTATATCCTTGTTTGAGGAATTCGGCAGTAAAGTCGATGTCGATTTCCGCTCCGGGATTATTGCTGATGATAGAACCGGTTGCTTTGGAATCTTGCAAATCAGCCTGCGCGGATATGTTGGTGTAACTCTTTTTGAGGTATTCGATACTTTCAAGGTCAATTGACGCGGTGAGGTGTGAGCGCGGGTTTGACGGGTCATACCCCTGCCCTTTGGCGGAGAGGGTAGCGGTGACAGGTCCAACGCCGAGGGACGGCATAAAAGCATCCACCGGGAACTTGTCAACTGTTATTCCGGCGTTATATCCTTCAGCTTTCTGTTGCCACAGCGCTTTGAGCGCAATCCTGCCCCCAGCAGCGGTGAGTGCGAGGTTTCCATCAATTCTTCCCGGGTTGTAATCTACTTTTCCTTTCAGCTTCATAGGGGGCAGTTTGACCTGCTTAGCCATTTTTGCCTCCAGGAGTGTCGGCTTTATAGGATTAAGGTTAGAAAAGTCACCTTCCAAGTCAACCAGCCCGCTCATTGCATCGAAATCAAACGGGTTGCCTATATTTCCTCCGGCACGGACAGAAGCAAATCCTGGAAGCGATGCAGAGATGTTTTCAATCGTCAGGTCGCCTGATGTGCCGAAGATATTTGCCTCCAGGGCAATGTCGGAAGCGCGAGGCAAATTGCGCAGCATAGGCTCCATTGGGGGCATTGCCATTTCAACATCGGCAAGCGACAGCATGCCGGAAGCATTCAGCTTAAGGGGCAATGACGGGTCAGCAGCAAGGTCGCCGACGCCCATCTCAGCATTCAGCTTGAAAGAGGAGAATGTGGTGTTGATATTAAAGCCACTTGCTTTCATGAGGACAGAATCCATAGAGAATGTGCCGGTGGCATCCAGATGGAGTCCCGAGCGTTCATTACCAGTCATCTGTTTCAGTGGCACGACTATGGATGTGCCCCTATTATAAAAGGAGTCGACGGCAATTGCCACGTCTGATACCTCAAGGTAATTCATGTCAAGCCCAGGTTGCGGCTCCGCTCCGCGCATTGCGTACACAGCATCCTGTGCGGTAAGGCGCAGTTTGTCCGCGGTAACAGTCCACATTGCCGAGTCAGGAGTGAGCGACATGGTGTCAGCCACTTCCTTTGCCGGGTTCTGCGCGAGGTATTCGGCGGACGGAGTGAGATAAAGCGCCTTGACAGAATCAATGCCTAATGATTTAGCTGTTATCTTCCGGGTGCCCATGTCCACAATGCCATCTTCGAGGTGCGCCAGCGGAACAGTGACATCCATCGAGTCTATGATAGGCATCATAGCCATGCGGTATCTAACATTGGCAATGCGCAGTGACTTTGCAGTAATTTTCAGCGGGGATGCAGCCGCGGTGTCGGTTGTAGCTGTAACAGTATCTTTCATTATCAGACGTACATCCGCTCCGTCAACCGAAGCTTTGTCAATGTCAATGTTTCCTTTGGAGAAATTCATATTTGCCGCGTCCAGCACAAAATTGCTGATGTATGCGCGAATCATCATAGCTGAATCCCGGTTGCCGAGGGCATAGTAAACATTTGAGGCGGACGCAGATGCCACATCAATGTTTCCTTTAATCAGCGGCAGGAGCTTCACATCAAGGTCAAGCGTTCCTACAGTAGCCATTGTGTCACCTGTAGCTTCGACTACGGTAACGTCGCCAATTGAAAGGGTAAGCGGGAATTTAAGCCGGAATGTGTTTGCCTTAATATCCATTCCAGTGCTCTGCCGGACCTTTTCAAGAGCAAAATCCTTTACCCAGGTCTGCACAGGCGGGATATATAGTGCTGCGACAACCAGCACCACGAGAGCCACCAACGATAGGATGACCCACATTATTATTTTCGGGATACGCGAAAGCAGTTTATGTGCCACAATAACCAATATGATGAATGTGCGCCAAAATGGCGCGAATTACTTAAAGTAAAACTCCGCCAGCATCAAATTTGTTTAGCTGCCGGAGTTAAAAAACAGCCTTAATACCATGTGACTCCATTGCGCATAGACGAGCGTTTGTCATACTTCACATCGGAGAGAATCGATGAGTTGACAGAAATGTGGAAATTGTAAGACTTATACGGTCCGACAGGCACAAAACTTGCTCGCATACTGAAGCAGTGCAGGTCGCGGGTGATATTGCAATTCATATAGGCAAGCCTATGGGTATCAAAATTGTAGCTTGCGCTGAAACTGAAATTCCAGTTTTTTGTAGGTCGGATGTTGCCGGAGAAGCTGAGGTTTTGGGTGATTTTACCGTTATACTCCATCTTTTTCTTGTTGAAGGAGCCGTATCCATAGCCGATGCTGTAATTAATAGTGAAGTTCCATGGCACTTCCCAAGCCATATATCCGTCCGGATTAAGAGTTATATCGCTGTTTTTCTGCTCGTGGGTCTCATTTGTAGCGGCACCGTTTGCCATCGGGTCATCCTCCGGATTATCCCCGTTGTCCCGATTGTCCTGATTGTTTTTGTTGTCCTTTTTCTCTTTCTTTTTTTTGAAAGTGTTGTTGTTGAAAGAGTAGGAGAAAGATGTGCCTGTGCTTGACAAGCGCCCAATGCCTTTCCCCGCTTTCCAGCGCGGAATGTTCACGCGCACAGGATTTCCAGCAGCATTAAGCTGGTAGGTGTACACATCCCATGTAGCCGATAGGTTGAGGTTGAAATTTTTGGTGAGTTTGAGGAGTATAGATGTGTTTATATTGCTCCAGTTGAGGGAGTCGGCTGCGAAATTGTAGCTCTGGCTCACTGCAAAATTCTCAATAAGCGATATTTTGCGTTCACCGAGTGAATCATTGTCATCCCTGATTTTCATTTCAAGGTTGTTTGCCAGCTGGTAGCTGACAGTTCCGCTCTTTCCTTGTCCCGGCACACCGAAAAGGCTGTTGGGGAATAGGGAATACTTCCTCGTTGTCATCTGCCCGTTTGCATCCGGCACCTGGTATGAGCCGTAATAGCCGAAGAACGGTGAGCCGAAGTCCGGCGAGCCGCTGAATGATACGGTAGGTGTGAGAACATGGCGTATCATCTTGATTTTATTGCCGAGGAAGGGGAGCGGCTGGTAAAAACCGTAAAGTTTTGTGTCAAACGACATTGACGCGTTGAAGTCCCACACGTTGTACAGGCTATAGCTTGTGTCGCACACCTCGACAGACGCATTGGGATCCCACTGCCGTTTTACCTTTGTGGTGTACATCCTGTCGGTAAGGTTTACAGACGGAGTGACATTTATGTACTGGAAGATATTGAATGTCGCCGAAATAGGTACGCTATGGCGCATGCCGTTCCTCCAGTCTTTTATGAGGCTTTTCTTAAAGAACTGGTCCTGACGTGCTGTAAGCGAGTTATTGAACACGCCGCTATAGGACATTTTGATTTTTTCGTACCATTTTTCAGACCCAACCTGGCGTTTGCGCTTGAATGGAGCGAACTGCGAGTAGGAAACAGTGACGTTTGGAAACGATACGGCAAGTGTGGAATCCTGTGTGCGCTGCGCAATGCTGGCGGTGGTGGAAAGAGAAAATTTCGAGCCGGGCTTACGGTAAGTCAGGTTTACCGTACTGCTCTTGGTGTTTTCGGTGAATGCGGTGCTGTAGTAGCTGTTAAGGTCGTTGCGGGTATAGCCAGAGGTCGCGAAGTTGACAGATGCCGAAAAAGTCATGTTCGGGTTTGCCTTAGCATCCTGGCTGTGGCTCCAAAGAATCTGGAAGTTGGTAGATGCGGAGTAGTCGGGAGCTCCTTTGTCGCCGAGTATGGTTTTGATGTAACTGAGGTCGAAAGAACCCGAGAATTTGTAGCGTTTCACATAAGCGGAACGGGCTTTAAGTCCCCATGAACCTTTGGTGTACAATTCCCCGGTAAGCGCAAGGTCAATGTTGTCGCTGATGGCGAAGTAATATCCTCCGTCCGAAAGGTAGAAACCACGGTTGTAGTCATCGCCAAATGAGGGGAAAATTACTCCAGAAGAGTATTTTTCAGAGAATGGGAAATATCCGAAAGGCAATGCAAGCGGAAGGGGTACTCCGGCAAGCACCATATAAAACGGACCAGCCACAACATCTTTTTTAGGTTTCACTTTTCCTTTTGTCAGCTGGAAGTAGAAGTGCGGATTCTCATGGTTGTCGCAGGTAGTGTATCTGCCGTTTTGCAAAAAGAATGTTCCGTCAGCGTTTTTCTTTGTAATACCTCCAGTGAGATAACCTTCACCTTGTTCAGTAATTACGTCGGTAATGATACCTTTTTCGGTTTCAAAGTTATAGCGCATTGTCTTAGCCTCATACTGAGAACCGTTATCCTGAAACACAGGGTTGCCTATGATTTCACCGGTGGAATCAGGCGCACCTACCGCATATACGGTATTGGTTGCCATGTCAAGTTCAATTTCAGCCGCGGAAATCTGCTGCTGACCGTACTTAACTTCGCTGTTTCCGTAAAGAAAAGCATTATTCCTGCCGACAAGGAGCAAGGAGTCGGAAGCGTTTATGTCGACAACTGAATTAATGTCAGTTTTGATTCGGGAGATTTTAGGCTTTGCGGGTGCTGTAGCAGTAGAATCCCGAGTGATGCGGGTGCGTTTCAGCTGTGTTTCGGTAAGTGTAAGGGAATCAGCTGTGATAGTGTCCGGAATCGCCGCAAGTATTGAGTCAGGTGGCAATTGCAGCGACAGGATAGAATCAGGCTCACCCACTTTTCCCGCACCTGAGCGGGAAAACGCATACGCAGATGCCGAGGTGACGAACCATAGCAACGCGAGAAATGGAATGATATATTGTTGAGAGTGCCTCAAATGTTTAACCAAGTGGATAATGTGGCACAAAATTAGGGAAAATCCCTGTAAACGCCGCAAAAGCGGGGCAGATTTATTTCACCATGGCAAGGAATCCCGCAGGAATCGGGGTGGTGAAGTTCATTTCCTTCCTTGTGACAGGGTGGACGAACCTCAGGGTCTGTGCATGTAGCGCCAACCTGTGTATAGGGCTTGATTCCGCGCCATAGCGCCTGTCGCCGGAAATGGGATGCCCCATTTCACTCATGTGCACTCGAATCTGGTTTTTCCTGCCGGTATCAAGCTCTACTTCCATCAGTGCATAGCCATTTCCTGTAGCAAGGGTGGAATATCGGGTGACGGCGAGTTTGCCTTCTTCCGGGGTATCGGTGCTATACACCTCATGCTGTGAGTTTTCAGCGAGATAGCTGCGGCAAGTGCCTTTTTCCGGGTCAGGGGCGCCTTCTACCACTGCGACATATTTGCGGTTNNCAGGCGCTATGGCGCGGAATCAAGCTTTGCGGTTCAGCACCATATTATTCCAGTTATGCTGCAAGGCGTTCTTTGCCTCCTCGTTTTTTGCAAATACCATTAGCCCGGAAGTGTCTCTGTCAAGGCGATGGACTATGAATATTTTGTTTGAGGGGTTGCCCCATTTCACATAGTCCTTGAGTATGGAGTATGCGGTGCCGTCCTTAACCTTATCGTTGCCCATAGACAGAAGCCCGTAGCCTTTGTTTACAACAATGATGTCATCATCCTCATACACGATTTTCAGGCGGCGGTTGTAAAATACCTTGAATTCACGTGTAAGGTTAACTTTTACTATGTCCCCCGGCTCCAACGGATGATTGAACTGGGTGACAGGCACGGAATTGACTGCAACCTGGTTATGCTTGAGCAGTTCTTTTACCGTAGTGCGTTTGCGGTCCGGCATTGAAGCCAGCAGAAACTCCATCAGGGTAGCAGGGGCTTCTACTGCATAAGTCTCTATCTTGTCAGGTCGCAGGGCATTTCTCTCCGCTCCCGGTTTTGTCTGTCTGGGTCTGGTCATTATTTCTTCTTTGATGCGGTGCGTCGCCCTTTCTTAGTGGGTTCGGGCTGGGACTCGACAATCTGCTTGCATTCTTCGTATGTAAGGCTTGCCGGGTCGGCAACAGTCTTTGGAATCTTGTAGTTGCTCTTGTTGTAAGAGATATACACTCCGAACCGTCCGTTCAAAATCATCATCGAGGGATCTTCCTCAAATACTTTTATTGTTTTCTTGCTGTCAGCATCGCGTTTTGCAAGGATTAGCTCCTTTGCTTCCTCTGCTGTGATTTCAAGGGGTGAAAAGTCTTTGGGAATGGAGACGAACTTGTTGTCGTGGCGGATATAAGGACCAAACCTGCCGATTGCCACCGTCATGTCTTTCCCTTCAAATTCTCCAAGGTTGCGGGGGAGCTCAAATAACTTGAGAGCCTGCTCCAGCGTGAGGTCAAATACCGACTGGTCTTTTCGCAGGGATGCAAACTGCGGTTTCTCTGTGTCGGAGCTTTCGCCTATCTGCACCACCGGACCGAAACGTCCGATTTTAACAGATACCGGGCGACCGCTTACCGGATCAGTGCCAAGCACCCTTTCGCCTACCTTGTGCTCGAAGCGCATATCGTTGGCACGGGTCACTTCGGGATGGAAAACATCGTAAAAATCACCGATTTCCTTGTTCCATTCCGCCTGTCCTTCGGCAATCATGTCAAACCGCGCTTCAACAGATGCGGTGAAATTGAAGTCAAGCACATTAGGGAAATATTCGGTAAGGAAATCATTTACAATAGTGCCGGTGTCGGTGGGAATGAGTTTGCCTTTGTCCGCGCCGGTAGTCTCTGTTTTTGAGGATGAGGTTATCTTGTTGTTTTTAAGGGTAAGGGTGACGAATTTGCGCTTCACTCCGGGACGGTCGCCTTTCTCAACATATTCTCTCTGCTGGATAGTAGAGATAGTTGGAGCGTAGGTAGATGGTCTGCCAATGCCGAGATCCTCCATTTTTTTGACGAGTGATGCCTCAGTGTAGCGCGGGGGATGCTGGGTGAACCTCTCCTGTGCAACAATGTCGGCAGGTGTCATTGCCTCTCCTTTTTTGAGTTCGGGCAAGATGGATGAATCTTCGGTGTCCTGAGCGTCATCAGTGCTTTCAAGGTACACTTTCAGAAATCCGTCAAACTTCACAACTTCACCAAATGCGTTGAAAAGCTCCGGTCTTGTAGATGCGGCGATAGACACAACGGTTTTTTCAAGCACTGCATCAGCCATCTGCGAAGCTATAGTTCGTTTCCAGATGAGGTTGTACAGTTTCTTTTCCTGTGCTGTGCCGTCAATTGCATGCTGGTTGATATATGTCGGGCGGATAGCTTCGTGTGCTTCCTGTGCGCCTTTTGATGAGGTATGGTACTGGCGGCGCTTGTAGTAATTGTCGCCCATAGACTCTTTCACCTCTTTTGCTATAGAGTTCAACGCGAGGGTTGACAGGTTCAGCGAGTCAGTACGCATATATGTGATGTGACCTGCTTCATATAGCCTTTGTGCCACCATCATTGTCTGGCTGACGGTGAAACCGAGTTTGCGTGATGCTTCCTGTTGCAGGGTAGATGTTGTGAATGGAGGAGCCGGGGATTTCTTCAGGGGCTTGACATCTACATCAGCAACGCTGAAAATAGCCTCTTTGCAATCTTCAAGGAATTTTCTCGCAGTCTCTTCATCGGGAAGTCTTTTTGAAAGTTCGGCACGCACTTCCGCCCCTGCGGGTGTTGCAAATATCGCGGTGACGCGGAAATATGGCGTAGACTGGAATGCGCGTATCTCATTTTCGCGTTCCACAATCAGGCGCACTGCCACGCTCTGCACTCGTCCGGCTGACAATGCGGGCTTGATTTTTTTCCAAAGCACCGGCGACAGTTCAAAGCCCACAATCCTGTCAAGCACGCGACGCGCCTGTTGGGCATCGACAAGGTTGAGGTCAATATCCCTCGGATGCTCTATTGCATTGAGGATAGCTTCTTTGGTTATTTCGTGGAACACAATGCGCTTTGTGTTTTCCGGCTTAAGCTCAAGCACCTTGTAAAGATGCCATGCAATAGCCTCTCCCTCACGGTCTTCATCACTTGCAAGCCATACGGTCTGTGCGGATGCAGCAGCCTTTTTCAGGTCTCGCACAAGATTCTTCTTGTCCTCCGGTATTTCATAGACAGGGGTGAAATCACCGCCTTCAACACTGAAATTCTTTTTGGACAAATCGCGTATATGACCGTAGCTCGACATGACTTTGTAGTCTTTGCCGAGGAATTTTTCTATAGTTTTAGCCTTTGCAGGGGACTCTACGATGACAAGGTTTTTTATCATTGGGCTGCAATTTTTTAATTCAAGCGACAAAATTAGGAAAAGAATTTATATTCAACTCCACACTTTTTAAAATAATAACACACAAAACTCCCCGAAAGTTATCTTTCAGGGAGTGATAGGGGTGTAGCAAGGGAGCTCCTGCTGTAGGAATCAGAAGTAAAAATCGGAGGATTTAGAGTAGTAAAGCATTGCTGCGCCAACTTGCTCGGCTGCTTCCTCACCCTTTGAATTGCGGACTATAGCGAGGGCGAAACGTAGGGTTGTAGCAGGTCCGTTGCCTGTGATTAGGTTGTCATGCGCCACAACCGGTGCTTCCTGAGGTTTGCCGGTGACGATGTATCCTTCCATGCCGGGATAGCAGGTCGCTTCCCTGCCGGCAAGGATGCCGAGGGGCTCAAGCACAAGCGCGGGAGATGCGCAGATGGCTGCTATCTTGCCTCCTTTTTTGAACTGGGCTGTAAGTGCCGCGGTAACTTCCGGGCTTGCAGCAAGGTTTGCTGCGCCTGGCATTCCTCCAGGGCATATCAGCCATTCTGCATTTGATAGGTCCGCATCCTTGATGTGGATGTCTGCTTCTACTTTTACTCCGTGCGCGCCGGTGACGGTTTTTGTATCGTCTGTCACAGCGACTGTTGTAACTGTCATTTCTGCACGACGCAGTACATCAACAGTAGCGAGTGCTTCTATCTCCTCAAAGCCGGGTGCTAAAAATAAGTAAGAGTGATTCATGTGTTGTAGGTAATTAGAGTGTTGTTGCTAAAAAATGTAAGTAAAATGAGTTTGTCAGGTGATGCTCTTTTGCAAATATAGTGATTTTATTGAAATAAGTGCTATTTTTGAAGAAAAATTTGAATTATGTACACCTTATATAATATAAGCAAGCGGGTCGTTGCAGTTGCAGCAGCTTTGATAGCTCTGATGCTTGGGGGCTGCAATAATAAGCAATGGCATTCTTATGAGGGAGCAGTGTGGGGTACAACTTTCCACATCGCTTATCTTTCTGATGCAAACATGGATGACAGCATAAATGCTACCATGCGCATGGTTGAGCTGAGCCTGTCTCCTTTTGACAAGCAATCGGTAGTGAGCCGCATTAACAGGGGTGAGGCGGTGGATTGCGATTCGCTATTTATAACAGTATTCGAGCGAGGCAAACAGGTCTGGCAACTGAGCGGCGGGGCTTTTGATCCTACGGTAGCTCCTGCTGTTAATCTATGGGGGTTCGGCTATAAGAATCTGGGACGAGAAACGCTTGACAGCGAAATAGACAGTGTGAAGGCATTGGTCGGATTTGGCAATGCGGACATGATTGGAAACAAGGTAGTGTGTGCGCCCGGCATGGAGTTTGATTTCAGTGCTATTACCAAAGGTTTTGGGTGTGATATGGTTGGTGATATGCTCAAGCGGAACGGTTGCGATGATTACATGGTGGAGATTGGAGGTGAGATGGCTCTGTCCGGTAAAAACCGTGTGGGCGAGGATTGGCATATAATGGTGGATGCGCCGATTGAGAGCAATACCGAGATTGTCCATGACAAAATGGCTATAATAGCTGTAACAGATTGTGGCATAGCTACATCTGGAAATTATAGGAATTATCGCAATACAGGCAATGGAAAAGTGTGGCATACAATAGACCCGCGCACATGCCTTCCGGCAGAGAGCATGACTATCAGTGCAACGGTGATTGCTCCCGATGCAATGACTGCTGATGCCCTTGCCACTGCCTGCATGGTAATGAATCCGGATAGTGCTCTTGTGATGATAGACCGGTTGAACGGGGTTAGTGCGATGCTGGTTGTGCGTAGCAGCAACGCAGCGGAAGATTGGAAAGCTGTTACGAGCAAGGGCTTCCCTGAGATAAAATGAGAATTAACCAATATTAACAATCCGTGTTTTGGTTATGTGTAAATAGTTGGTAAATTTGCAACGAAATTAATCTTAATCACAAAATAATATGAGAAATATACGAGAAATTATTGTGCATTGCACAGCAACAAGGTTTAATCGGGAGGTTACTGTAGCGGAAATTGATAGCTGGCATAAATCTTTTGGGTGGAAAGGTATAGGCTATCATTATGTAGTTATGCTGGATGGCAAAATATGTATTGGCAGGGCAGTGGAAGAAGTGGGAGCGCATTGCCGTGGGCATAATTCTTTCAGTATTGGTGTGGTATATGTGGGCGGGATTGACGGTATGGGTCAACCGGCGGACACACGTACCCCGGCGCAGAAAATTGCATTGAGAGACCTGCTTATGTCATTAAAGAAGAAACATCCTCAGGCGCATATATTCGGGCATAGGGATTTTGCGGCAAAGGCGTGCCCGTGTTTTAACGCCTCTGCGGAATATGCAGATATTTAGATGTTTGAAAACTCTGCGTGCATATCGTCAAAGCGCTTGAGGCTATCAGCGCCGAAAGCGGAAATGGAAGTGCGTACTTTTTCCAGTTTCTTCTCCTTCATGTCACCGCTTTTGCTGAAAAACTTATCGGCATAACAAATGAGCCGTTGCAACTGGGTCTGTGGGCAGTAGTCTTTGTGGGGCAATGGCAGGTTTTGCGCTTCAATTTCCCGAAGTGTGATTCCAGCGCCGGTATGTAGTTCTGCGGTAGCTGCAATCTCCTCGTCGATGTTTTCCTTCCGGAGGATTCCTGCGCCTATGATTCCGTGCGTGATGTATGGCTCTGTGCCATGGCATTCAATCCCGGGAGCGTTTGTCGCGAAGATGCCTATGTCATGGAGCATTGCGGCTGCTTCGATTCTCTGCGGGTCAATACCAAGATGTGCATCTTGGGCAATGGCAAGTGCCTTGTCGGCAACCGCACGGCAATGGCGCATATAAATATCCCGCAGGGGTGAGCCTGCGGGATAGTATTTGTCAATTATGGATTGGTAGTCAATCATATTCCTTCAACAATGGTGTTCCAGCCATGTTCATCCGGCTCTTCACCGAGTTGTACAGCACGGAGCTTGTTGTAGAGTGCTGTGGTGATAGGACCCGGCTGACCGTCCTTTGCAACAATGTATTTGGTGCCGTTGTCAAGGTCATGGATTTCAGCAACAGGGGATGCAACGGCAGCTGTGCCGCAAGCTCCCGCTTCATCAATTTCAGCAAGTTCTTCAATAGGGATATGACGTTCTTCTACCTCGATTCCCATATCCCGCGCCAATGCCATGAGGCTCTTGTTTGTGATGGAGGGGAGTATTGATTCGCTTGCAGGAGTAATATATTTGCCGTCTTTTACAGCGAAGAAGTTAGCGGGACCGCATTCGTCAACATATTTCTTGTCTTTCGGATCAAGATACAGCACCGCGCTATAGCCTTCGTGGTGTGCACGTTCACCTGCCTCGAGGCTTGCTGCATAGTTGCCGCCGACTTTCCATCTGCCGGTGCCTTTTGGCGCAACACGGTCAAATTCACGCATTATGCAGATATTTGTGGGTTTGAATCCCTCCTTGAAGTAGGGTCCCACGGGTGTAACAAGAACAAGGAAGAGATATTCTTCAGAGGGTTTCACTCCGATTTGCGCGCTCATGCCGATTTCAAGCGGGCGGATGTAGAGGGAAGCGCCACTGCCGTAAGGAGGAATGAAGCGGGCATTGAGGCGCACTGCCTCTATAACCATTTTCTTGAATAGCTCTTCGGGAACTGGCTGCATCTTGATGCCCTCGGCACTTGAACGGATACGCGCTGCATTCTCTTCAAGGCGGAATATGCGTACTTTCCCGTCTTTGCCGCGAAACGCTTTAAGACCCTCAAAAATTTCCTGACCATAGTGCAGCGATGTGGCTGCAATGTGCATATTGATGATTTCGGAGCTTGAAACTTCGATTTCGCCCCAGCGTCCGTTTGCGTAGCGGCACCTCACATTATAATCTGTGGGAATATAGCCGAATGACAGATTACTCCAGTCCAGTTCTTTATCCATTAGTTTAAAAGCTATGCGACCGGAGCCTGATGACTCCGGTCGCTATGTTAATTGTGAGTCGGGGTGAGAAGACTCGAACTTCCGACCTCCACGTCCCGAACGTGGCGCGCTGCCAACTGTGCTACACCCCGGACTAACCGTTTTCAGTCAGCGGGGACAAAGGTAGAAATTATTTTTGAAATTTGCTACCCTTCGTCGAAATTTCTTTCACAATCGCGGGAAGATAGTACGGACGGTAGCCTCGGAGCTGCCCGAGACGACGGTTTAAGAACACCCGGTCGATGAGTGCGCCGATAAAAGTTGCCGCACATACTGCACCTATAATAATAAGCCATGCATAAAAGGCGTGTTCGCTCTGGGGTACCATAATCTCTGTTTTTTTGATTGTGAATTTTCTTTTGACTTAAAACACCGGGATTGTCTGAGTGGTTCGGGAATATTGTGCAAAAAAATACAGCCGAGGCATATTATATGCTACGGCTGTAAAATTTATTGTGGCTATGACCTATCAGATAGCGTCGTCCTCGATAGTTTCAAGGGCGTCTGCTTCAGCGGCGGGTGAAGGTTCATCTGTTGTTGCAGCCTCAAGTTTCTTCATGATTGAGAAGATGAAGAGTGCTGAAACAAGGCAGATTGCGATGAGGATGCACCAGAGGGTTGCAACTGAAATCTTGCCCCAGAGAAGCATGGGGATAGATACCAGATAGTTGCCGATTGCAGTAGCTGCAAACCAGCCGCCCATCATTGAACCTTTGAGTTTGGGAGGAGCAACCTTGCTGACAAATGATATGCCCATCGGTGAGAGGAGCAGTTCGGCGAATGTCAGGAGAAGGTAGGTTGAGATAAGCCAGTTGGGCGACACAGAAGCCTGGGTGCCAACAATTGCCATTGAACCGATTGCCATGACACCGTAAGCAACAGCTGCCATAATCATACCGTAGCCGATCTTGCGGGGTGCTGAAGGCTCTTTCTTTTTATTGGCAAGCCATCCGAAGAGAGCGAGCGAGAAAGGAGTGAGCGCAACAACATAGAAGGGGTTGAACTGCTGGTACTGCTGTGGCTGGATGCCAAGCACGGGATCAGGAGTAGTGTTGTAGAAGTAGTAGAGCGCCCATGCGACGAGTCCGAGAAGAATCACAGAAATAGCGCGGCTTACAGTGCCTTTGCTCTGGAAAAGGTTGAAGAATGCATAAACACCTACTGCAATGCTGAGAAGAGCCCATACATTGAAGCCGATGCGGGTCCAGCCTGATGCTTCAGGATTTGTGCAGCTCTTGGCAAACTCGGTGAGGGTTGCGCCATTCTGGTGGAAAACCATCCAGAAGAAAATCACTACTGCGAATACAAGCAGGAGGGCAATGACTCTCTGTTTGGTTTGTGCAGGTGAAAGTTCTTTGACAGGTGCAGCGCTCTTTGAAGCAGAAGCGGCTTTCTTCTTGTCAGTGATGATGTGGGCGAATGTGGGTCTGCCAAGGAAGTAAATGAGGAAAGAAATTACAAGTGAACCGCAGGCAATTGCAAACGCGTATGAATAACCGGTAGTAAGGGTTGTTATGTACTCGGTAGCGAATGAAGCCATGTCGCCGGTGATAGACATTCCGTTTTCAGCGGCAATGCTTGTGATTTCAGCAGCAGAACTCTGCACGCCGTCAAGATAGGAGTTGCAGAGTGCAGGGAGTGATGACACGTATGTGAGACCTTTTGCCTTCAACGCCATGTTGCACATCGCTGTTGCAGCCATAGGAGCGAACATTGAACCGATGTTGATTGCCATGTAGAATAGCGAGAAAGCAGCATCACGCTGTCCGCTGTACTTTGCTTCATTGTAAAGGTCGCCTACCATAACCTGGAGGTTGCCTTTGAACAGTCCGGTGCCGGCAGCAATCAGCAGCAGGGCGCCGCAAAGAATTACCAATGAGGAATCTGAACGGATTTCAGTGGGGATAGACATAATGGCATAGCCGGCAAACATCACCGCGATACCGGTGACAACGCACTTGGAAAAACTCCATTTGTCTGCTACCCAACCGCCGATGAGCGGCATGAAGTAAACAACGGCGAGGAAGCCGGCGTAAATCTGTCCGGACACTGTGGCGTCAAGTCCGAATTTCGCCTGCAGGAAAAGCAGGAAGATTGCGAGCATAGTGTAATAGCCGAAACGCTCACCGGTATTGGCAAGCGAAAGCACATACAGCCCTGCGGGTTGATTTTTAAACATGATAATGGTATTGGTTTGGTTTGAAGATTATTTCTTTTCAGCTTCCTCACGCGCTTTGAATGCAACGGCATACATTTTCATCTGCTTTACCATGGCAAGCAGTCCGTTGGAGCGGGTGGGGGACAGGTTTTCTGCGAGTCCTATACGGTCAATGAAGTACAGGTCGCTGTTAACAATCTCAGCCGGAGTATGACCGTTGAGAACATCTATCAGCAGGGCGATAATTCCTTTTACAATTATCGCGTCAGAGTCAGCGGTGTAGTACACTTTGCCGTCGCGCAGCTCGGCATTAAGCCACACCCGGCTCTGGCATCCCTCAATGAGATGTTCCGGGGTCTTGTACTTCTCTTCAATTGGAGGCAGGGTGTTTCCTAAGTCGATAATCATGGAATAGCGGTCCATCCAGTCATCGACACCCTCGAAATCCTCTATAATCTTATCTTGCAGTTGGTCTATAGTCATAACTCTGCAAAGATAAGCAAAAATGTGGAAAGATAAACTACTTGGCGGGCTTTTCAGAAAGGATAACATTAAGCACGGTCTGTCCTACCGCACGGAGAGGTGCTGTGTCTATCGATGCCATGTTATCCCGCAGGGTATGCCATGTCGGAGGGAAGGACCGCGTGATGGTGTTGTTGCACTCAACTATGTCAATGCAAGGAATGCCTGAACGGTCTATGAAAAGGTGGTCATCAATCAATGCTCCGCCGATTTCATTGGGAAAGAATGTTGAGAAGCCTGATTTAGCTGCCGTGCCCCATACTTTGTTCACAATTTTTGCCGCGCTCTTGTTGGAGTAATATTCCCGGTGGAATTTGGCGTTGGTGCCTCCAACCATGTCAAGTACAATGCCGTACATGGGGCGGTTCTCTTTGGTGTAGTGGTTGTTGGCGCACCAGTATTGGGTGCCGAGGCACCATGTTTCCTCTTTATTGCCCCATCCTTCATTGTCACCGTAATCTTCCGCGTCCACAAAAAGAAAATCAACTCCTATTTCAGGGCGGTTCTCAGCGAGTATCCTCGCAAGTTCAAGCAATACTCCCACTCCGCTGCCTCCGTCATTGGCGCCGAGTATCGGAGTGTTTCGCGCGGTCGAATTATCTTCATTGTCAGCCCAGGGGCGGGTGTCGAAGTGTGCCGCGAGCAAAACCCTGTCTTTGCTTTCCGGATTTATTGATGCGATAATGTTGGTTATCGGGAGTTTGTCGCCGGTAAACGCTGTAACTTCTGCATTCTGAGTGAAAACAGTGTCAACTCCGTGCCGCGTCAGTTCGTTTATGATATAGTTCACGCAGTTCTGGTGCGCTACAGTGCCGGGAACGCGTGCACCAAATTCAACCTGGTGTTTTATATAGGAGTATGCGCTGTCCGCATTGAATTTTACTTCAGGAACAGGTACTGAGGCAACCTTTTTGCCTGTGTCGGTATGGGTGCTTCCGCAAGAAGCAAGCAGGATTGCAGTTGCCGCTGCTATTTTAATTATATTTTGCATTTTTCTTCTTTAATTGGCGGCAAAGTTACGATTTTGTTACGAAAATATTACGTTTTTCTTGCAATTAACAATCCGCTCTTGTTTAAACTTTGTTAATTCACTACATTTGCATTCTAATCAAATTTCAAATCCAATGGCAATAAACGCAGACCCCGGAGCACGCATAGCCGAACTCAGAGATGAGATTGAGCGCCATAACCATCTCTACTATGTGCTTAATTCTCCTGAGATCACAGACAAAGAGTTTGATGACATGATGAAGGCTCTTGAAGCGCTTGAAAAAGAGCATCCGGAGTTTGATGACCCGCTTTCACCTACAAGAAGAGTGGGTAGCGACCTTACCAAAGGGTTTGAGCAGATGCCTCACATTCATCCCATGCTTTCCCTTGGCAACACATACAGCGTGGAGGAAGTTGATGACTTTGTACGTCGTACACGTGACGCTCTCATGGGGCAGGAAGCGACTATTGTCGGAGAAATGAAATTTGACGGCACCTCGATTTCCCTCATATATGAAGACGGTCGCCTTGTAAGGGCTGTGACACGTGGGGATGGTGAGAAAGGGGACGTTGTCACAGAAAATGTGAAGACAATAAAATCTATTCCGCTTGTTCTGAAAGGCACCGGATGGCCGAGGCAGTTTGAAATCCGTGGCGAAATTGTATTGCCGTGGAAAGCATTTGACAGGCTCAATGCTGAGCGCCAATTTAATGAAGAACCCCTTTTTGCAAACCCGAGAAATGCGGCATCCGGCACCCTTAAACTGATGAATCCTGCGGAAGTGGCGCGTAGAGGCTTGGACGCATACCTGTATTATTTATTAGGTGAGAATCTTCCCGCTGATAACCATTACGACAATATGCGCGCTGCGGCGTCATGGGGATTCAAGGTAAGCGATGCAATGACGCGGCTGCATAATATTGAGGAGGTGGATGCTTTCATACAGCATTGGGATTCCGCAAGAAAGGAACTTCCGGTTGCAACTGACGGATTGGTGTTTAAAGTGGACTCGCTTGTGCAGCAGCTTAATCTGGGTTACACTGCAAAATCACCACGGTGGGCTATAGCATATAAGTTTCAGGCAGAAAGGGCATTGACACCTCTGCGGTTCGTGTCTTTTGAGGTTGGGCGCATGGGAATCGTCACTCCTGTGGCGAATCTTGAGCCTGTTCTTCTTTCAGGAACTATTGTGAAAAGGGCGTCGCTCCACAATGAGGACATAATTAAAAATCTTGACATACATGAAGGTGACAGCCTCTATGTT
The DNA here is from genome assembly GCA_001701115.1 of Bacteroidales bacterium GP2. Taxonomy (GTDB): domain Bacteria; phylum Bacteroidota; class Bacteroidia; order Bacteroidales; family Muribaculaceae; genus Paramuribaculum. Next base: position 10,233 of record DAAJ01000070.1, on the reverse strand, counting down.
GAGAAAGGCGGTGAAATTATTCCAAAAATCACGGGGGTTGATGTTGCGGCGAGGAAGCCGGGAAGCGAGCCGGTGAAGTTTGTGAAGAATTGTCCTGCATGCGGCACCCCGCTTGTGCGCGTAGAAGGCGAAGCGTCCTGGATGTGCCCAAATAAATATGGCTGTGCTCCACAGATAACCGGAAGGGTGGAGCATTTTGTCGGGCGCCGAATGATGAATATTGACGGAATCGGTGAGGAAACATCAGAAGCTCTGTTTGCCAGCGGGTTGGTTGAAAACATAGCAGATCTATATGACCTCACAAAAGATAAGCTTCTTGCACTTGACCGCTTCGGCGAGAGGAGTGCGGAGCGTATTATTCAGAGTCTGGAGGAATCGAAAAATGTGCCGTTTGACAGGGTGGTATATGCTTTGTCAATACCTTATGTCGGGGAAACCGTTTCAAAAAAGGTTGCCCGGGCATGCAAGAGCATGGAACGTTTGCGCAGCATGAGCCTGGAGGAACTTACCGCCATTGACGACATCGGTCCCCGTATAGCTGAAAGCATACGCGAATATATGTCCGCACCTATAAATAATATGATAATAGACCGGCTTGCTGCAGCCGGGCTGCGCATGGAGGTTGAAGAAAACGGTGATGTGGCGGCGAGTGACAAGCTTGCGGGACGAAGTTTTGTTATCAGTGGGGTATTTGTGCATCATTCCCGCGATGAATACAAAGCGATGATAGAAGCAAACGGTGGCAAAAATGTCAGTTCAATATCAAAGAAAACCGATTTTGTGCTTGCCGGGGCAAATATGGGACCTGCAAAACTTGAAAAAGCATCAAAACTCGGGATTCCTATTATTGATGAAGATACCTTTTTAGGTATGATTTCTTAAAAAATACATATCTTTGCACCGAAACTTAATAAATACATTATGAAATCAGTAAAATTAATCCTTGTCGCTCTGGTGGTGGCATTTGGTTTGTCCTCAGTTCCGGCAAACGCGCAGTTCCGCATCGGTCCTAAAGTCGGTCTTAATGTTTCAAAACTCAGCACTGGCTCAGAATTAGTTCACTCTGACAACCGTGCAGGTTTCACCGCAGGTCTTATGACAGAGTTCACAGTGCCTGTAATCGGTATTGGCTTTGACCTTAGCGCAATGTATGTGCGTCGTAATGACAGCTTTAAATTTTCCGGCGATAATTCTGTTGAAAAATATCACCGTGACTACATTGATATTCCTTTGAACCTCAAATGGAAGCTCAATATTCCTATCGTGAACCATCTTATCCGTCCGTTCCTCACAACCGGTCCGAGCTTTGCATTCCTCACAAGCAAAAAGAGCTTTGATGATTTCCGCAATAAAAAATGTGATGTGGCATGGAACTTCGGTTTCGGTGCAGAACTTGTAAAGCATCTTCAGATTGCCGCTTCATACGGTCTTGGTCTTAACAAGGTGACTGGTAACGAAGCATACAAAATTGAAGGAAAGAACCGTTACTGGACAGTAACAGCTGCTTACCTCTTCTAAATCCCTTTAAAAAAAGACAGGCGGGACAGAACTTTGCTTCTGCCCCGTCTTATTATTTAATAATGTGTATTATCGGCGAATTAGTGTTTTAGCTTCTCGAGCCAGTTGGTTACGCTTCTCTTTGCCGTATCGCGGTGGTTCTGTGCGGTTTCTCCACGCACTGCAAGCCCTTTTCCTACAGCTGTAGTGGCGCCTTTGCACGCTTCTGCAATTTTGCGGTCGGTGCCGCCCATTCCGCTCCCTTCATGGGTAATGAACGGTATAACTGTTTTTCCTTTCCAGTCGTGGCTTTCTATGAAAGTGAATACGCACATCGGCGGCTCACCCCACCAGTTTGGATAACCTAGGAAAATTGTGTCGTACCCGGAAATGTCAATGTCATTTTTGAGTGCTGGACGTGCATTCCGCTGCAACTCCTTTTTTGCCACATCAATGCACTCATTATATGTTGCCGGATATGGTTTTGCCGGTACAATCTCAAATGTCGGTGCGTCGATTGCTTCCGCAATCATGTCCGCAATTATGTGGGTATTTCCTTTTTCGATATTTCCTACGGCATAGTTTTCGTCTGCGCGTGAAAAGTACACTACTAATGTCTTATTTGAATCAGTCATTGTTATCTCTTTTGAAGTTTTGTCTGGATTTTTTTCCGTGGCGGTTTGATTGTTTTTGGCACATGCCGGAGAGATTGCAGTGGCAAGCAGCGCAAAGGCAAGTGCTGTGAGTTTGTTTGTTTTCATCGGGCATCGGGATTTAATAACCATTAGTGGTATATCAACATATATGCATTAAGCTGGGTTATCTCCAGCCCATGAACATTTTTACTACATCCGGGGCATGGTGGTCGAAAAATACGCTTTTGCCTGTGTCAAGTGTGGCGATTTTGGCTATATCTTCATCTGAAAGGGTGAAGTCGAATATATCAAGGTTTTGCTCCATGCGTTCAATGTGTACTGATTTTGGAATAATGATTATGCCTCGCTGTGTGAGCCACCTGAGGGCAACCTGTGCAACACTTTTTCCGTATTTCTTGCCTATCTCTTCAAGAAGTGGATTAGTGAAGAAGTTGTTACGTCCCTCGGCAAGAGGTCCCCACGACATTGTCCGCGTGCCATACTCCTCCATTATCTTCTGTGCTTCAACCTGTTGGTCAAAAACGTGAGTTTCTACCTGATTGATTGCCGGAATTATCTCTACGTTTTCGGCAAAGTCAATGAAGTGGTCAGGATAGAAGTTGCTGACACCGATAGCGCGGAGTTTGCCTTCTTTGTATGCGTCCTCCAGTGCGCGGTATGCACCATAGCGGTCGCAGAAAGGCTGATGAAGCAGCATAAGGTCTATATAATCTGTGTCGAGTTTCCGAAGGCTCTCGTCTATGGATGCCTTTGCCTTTTCATAGCCATAGTTGGAAATCCACACTTTGGATACAAGAAAAAGGTCTTCGCGCGCAATGCCGCTCTTCTTTACTGCGGCGCCTACACCCTCCTCATTATTATATGCTTGAGCGGTGTCAATCATGCGGTAGCCCACTTTCAATGCATCGCTTACGCATCTTTCACATTCTGCAGGGTCTACCTGATACACGCCATAGCCTATTATAGGCATCTCGATTCCGTTTCTAAGTTTTATTGTTTCCATATATCCAATTTCGTTTATGCAAAGATAACGCGCAATGACGTATAGTTTACTTGAACGATATTCGGCAAAACTTGCACAAAATACCGAAAAATGATATTTTTGCAGCCTATGAATAAAGTATTGCATGACAGAATCGTTTATGGTTCGGAGTTTTCTCTAATCAATTCCCCGGCATTTTACGAGTGCGTAGTGCATGTGCTATGTCTATCCGGCAGAGGAGAATTCAGGTATAACGGGGAATTATTTTATATGGAAAAGGATGATATTGCCGTTATTTCCATGCCACGCAATATATCAGGCATTAAACAGGATGAAGATTTTGCGTGTGAATATATAGTGGCTCCGGAAGAGTACCTTCATGCGCTCCTGCCTGCAAACAATTACAGCATAGTGGGTCGTGTCAGCCTTTTCGCTAATCCTATAATACATGCCGATAAATGCCAGGTAGAGAAGTTTTCTAATGATATCCGGCATATTGCTGCGCGCTCTGTTGATTCCGGGCACAGGTTTTACAATGAAATGATCGGCGGGCTATTCCGCACCATGATATATGACCTTTTTGATTTTCATCTGGAATGTAACGGTGGTGAAACAATTACAGACAGGGTAGGATATGTTACCGGAAGATTTCTTGCCATGATAAGTGATGGTGAGCCAAAAGTCCATAGAAATCCGGCATTTTACGCATCAAAGTTAAATGTATCTGTTAAATATTTGTCAGAAACCATTAAACGTATCACCGGAATCAGTGTGTCGCAGCATATAAATCACACCGCAGCATCGGTCATTCTTGAACTGTTAAAGGACAATCGCCTGTCTATCACTCAAATTGCCGATGAAATGAATTTCAGTTCAGTGAGTTATTTCAGCCGGTTTTGCGTAAAGCATCTTGGCATGTCACCGCGAAAATTCAGGACTGTAGGCAATTAAATTATAGGATTGTTGCATCCAAAACCAAATGTTTGCCGTGGGTGTTATACTTTCAAAGGATAAAAAATTAATGATTTATGAAAAGTTTAACAGAAAAAATCAGGGAATCAGTACCCACTTTGGTGGTATTTCAGCATGCAGGCAATCAGGATGCTGTAGAGGTTAAGTATCTCCTTCAGGAACTCCGTGCCAAATATGGCGACCGTGTAAGCATTGTTCGTGTAGATGCTTCATACAATGGAGAATATAAGGTGCATTACAAACTTGAAGAGTATCCTACATACATTCTTTTCAAGGAAGGTCAGGAACTTATGAGGGAGAGTGGCAAGAAGACTCTTGGCGAACTTGAAGATATGCTCGGCAGAGCGCTTAATTGACGAACTGTTTAAACGAAACGAATTGTCCTCGGAGTTGAATTGCTCCGAGGATTTTTGGTATATCAGGGGAGTGTAAAGGATGTAATTTCGCCCTGCAATAGGTCGAGGAAGCGTGCTGCGTGTGCGCCGTCCATCTGAGTGTGATGGAATTGGAATGAAACTGCCAGTTTTCGCCGGAAAATTCACTTGCCCGCTTATGGTGAATTCCGGCTGGAATGAGTCCAGTTGAGGGATGAATAAGGGATTTTTGCGGTGGAAGATGATTTGTGGTGAGCCAAGGGGGAATGTTAGTACGCTTGCATGGATGCCGCATTGCAGCGTATAGTAATAGCGCACATACGGTTTAAGTGCTTCACATGGCTTATAGAATTTTATATTCACTCCGGCATCCATAAGGCAAAGATAGTGACTTCGCTTATAATCGGGCATAAAAATTCCCGGTTTCGTTCAGTTGCCAGATAGAAACCGGGAAAGATGGGTTAAAGCAAGTTTTCGCGTTCTGTGAGTTCAGCGTCTGTCATTGTGTATCCGCCGAGGCTTCCCTCTTTTGCCTGAATGCATATGTAGGTCATAGGTTCGGCTGAAGTGCATTTGATGTTTCTGTCGCAGTTGGTAGCAACCCGTACTACAGAGCCTTCAGCAATGTCAAACACGTTTTCATTAACCTGGAATTTTCCGGCTCCGGAAAGGATTATGTAATTTTCCTCGTTTTCCTTATGGCTGTGGAAAAATGGGATAGCGGCACCAGTGGGAAGAGTGCCGAAAGAAATTTCGCAGGAGGTAGCTCCTGTTTTATCTTTGACAAACTCTTTGCCTTCAAATGTGTGAAGGCTGCCAACTGTGGCATGGGCAAATTTTTCGCCGGAATTAAGAATCTTTACTTCGCTCATATCTTATATTTTAATAATGTGGCTAACTTTGCAGCGGAAAGCCGCTATTGATTTGATAGTGCAAAGCTAAAACGCATTTTTGTAAATTACAATACGTTACAATGATGTAAGCAACTTACCTATAAGTAACCAACAGCTGAAAATGAACGGATTGCCTCTTAAAGATAATTTGAAAAAATTCACTGCGGTAGAATCATGCCCTGTAAGGAATGTCATAGCCCGTTTTTCCGGGAAATGGTCTATGCTTGTGTTGTGCGTCCTTGCTGTCAATGAAGCCACGCGGTTCAGTGAAATCGGCAAAGCTATTCCGGATATTTCGCCAAAGGTTCTAACAGACACCTTAAAGAATCTGGAATTCGACGGGCTTGTTTCGAGGAGACTATATGCCGAAATACCGCCACGCGTAGAATACTCGCTGACCGACCTCGGCAAGAGCCTTATTCCTCTGATTAGCCAGCTTATTGATTGGGCTATAACAAATTACCCGGTTGTGGCAAAATAGTCGGCAGTCAGACAGCTCAGATATACTTGCTTGCCTCCCTGAGGCTTAAAGCGCTCATTTTGTCGTAATGGCGGTTGATGAAATCCCTCACCCATTCCGGGTTTGTTTTGGAATAATCCCTGAGGCTCCACCCTATTGCCTTGTTGATGAAGAACTCGGAGCTGCCGAAGTTATTTGTAATAATCCTTTCAAGCAAAATGGTGTCTGTTTTGTCTTTTCTAAGCAGTTGATGGTCAATGGCTATTCTACGCACCCAGAAGTCACTGTCTGTAGACCACTTTAGCATAAGGTCATTTATTCTGGGGTCGGTGAATGCAATGCTGCCCACAGTCCGATCGAGGCTGTCAATTGTGTCCCACCATTGTTTTGTGCGTATAAAAAGCTCTATATGTGGCACATCCTCAAATTTCAGGTGTTTCCTCATTGCCTTGAGATAATCCACTACCAGATACTGGAACTCGCGGTGGTCATCCCACCAACATCTGTCAAGGAAGTCCCAGTCTACGGCATTGCGTTTCTTTTCTCTTGAAATCAGCTCTTTGTAAGCGGCTTTTCTCTGCGGGGTCTGGATTCCATAGAATTTGAACCGGTTGCGCATGTATGCAGCCATCTCCTTTGCCTTTGTATCGTTTGACAATAATTCAAACGCCTCTTTAATATCATTATACTTATCCATTTCTTTAGTGCCGGTGTTGAAATGCCGTGTCATAGCACATGATTTTGCAAAGATGCAAAAAATGTGTGGAATATCATTAAGTTTACCCGAGTATTTCGCCGCTGTTGCAGCATGTGAAAAGTGAACTTATTATTAGGCTGTGTGTTTGACAGATAGATGGTTTCGACAATCAAAAGGAGCTATAAATATTCATCATCATTATATGCAAAATAGAAATTACGTAAGTTACTGGAACATAGACCGTATCATGAAATTGATTATCGGTATTGCTATAACGGTGGCGGTAATATGTCTTCTCCGGTATCTCAAAAATGTATTGCTCCCGTTTTTTGTGGCATGTTTTATCGCTTACATCATGCAGCCTCTTGTGGCAATGAACCGGCGGATGCTCCATGAAAAGGGACGGGCTTTCTCATCAATCCTCGCTCTGGTTGAGGTACTGGGTGTGATTTCCCTGATTGTTTACTTGTTCTTACCCCATGTTTTAAACGAACTGGATACTTTGAACGGCATAATCCATGACGTGAATTCAGGAAAGCGTGCCATTCCTCATGAATATGCAAGCATTATAACCTGGATTGAGGAGTCTTTGGATATCGACAAACTGAAATCAATGTTGTCGGAAGTCCATCTTGACACACTGATACGCAAAGGTGTATCTTTATTGGGAGAGTCGCTTAATGTTATTGCGGAGGTGCTTGAATGGGCGCTCACCATAATATACATATTGTTTATACTGATTGACTATCCTCAGATAGCCAGAGGGTTCAAGCTGATTATTCCGCACAAATACCGGGATAGGGTCATGCCGATAGTGCATGAGGTTCAGACCAATATGGATCATTATTTCCGAGGGCAAGGCTGTGTGGCAGTTTGCGCGGCAATATTCTACTGTATCGGTTTTTCGATAGTTGGATTGCCGCTTGCCATTCCTATGGGTATTCTGGTGGGAATACTGTATATGATTCCTTATTTCCAATATGTTACACTTATTCCTGTTGCAGTGATATGCTTTATATATTCTCTTGGCGGGGACGTGTCTTTCCTCAGCCTGTTTGGAAAGTCTTTGCTTGTTTATGTAATAAGCCAGAGTATTTGTGATTACATTCTCACTCCGCACATCATGGGTAAGGAGTTAGGGCTAAATCCTGCGGTTATACTTCTGTCTTTGTCTGTGTGGGGCAGTTTGCTTGGAATCATTGGGATGATAATAGCATTGCCGGTAACTTCGATGATAATGTCCTATTATGAAAAATATATATCTTGTCCTCGCGTGAAATGCCCTGATGAGGTGCAGGATACCCCGTGATTCTTGTTAAGAGCAATATTAAAAAATGAGTAAAATATATGGAATCGATTCAAACTAAGAAAGTTGCCGGTCAAGTAGCTGAAATGATAGCGGACGCCGGAGTAAAACACATTTATGCTATTACCGGCGATAGCCTGAACGATCTTACCGATGCATTCGCAAAAGATGGACGCGTGAAGTTCGTTCACATGCGGCATGAGGAGTCAGGCGCGTTTGCCGCAAGCGCTGAAGCTCAATTGACAGGAAAACTTGCTGCTTGCGCAGGTAGCAGTGGTCCGGGGCATGTGCATCTTATCAATGGATTATACGATGCACAGCGAAGCAACGCACCGGTTCTTGCCATTGCCTCCACATGTGCTTCGTCAGTATTCGGCACAGATTATTTCCAGGAGACTAATCCTACGTTGCTTTTTTCTAACTGTAACGTATATAATGAGATGGCAACAACTCCTACCCAGGTGCCGCATATGCTTCAGGCTGCTATGCAGGAGGCAATTGGCAGAGGAGGAGTGGGCATAATAGGTTTGCCAGCAGATGTAATCGGGCAACCGGCTGTTGATTCGTATGCCTCAACAAAGCCGATATACACGGACAGGGCGCCCGAACCCACGGATGAAGAGATAGAAGCTGCGGCAAAACTTATCAATGATGCCGTCAGTGTGGCTATATTTGCCGGCTCAGGTGCAAAGAATGCAGCTGAATTGGTTAATGAACTTTCTGAAAAAGTCAAGGCTCCTGTCGGCACCACCTATAAGAGCCAGCTTGAACTAATGGGAAAGTGCAGGAATTATGTCGGTCACATGGGTTATCTCGGAATGTGGTCGGCAGAACAGGCTATCGCTTCAGCTGATGTGCTGGTTATTATCGGCATGAATTTTCCTTATCCGGGCTTCTTTCCTACAGATAAGAAAATAATACAGGTAGATGTGAGAGCTGAACGCCTGGGGCGCAAGGCAAAAGTGGATGTAGGTGTAAGGGCTGATGCAGGTATCTTCCTTTCAGCTCTTCTACCTAAGATAAATGTTAGGACTACCTCCTCCTTTTTGGATAAGGCGCTTGCGGACTACGCTTCTATCAAGGAGAAATTTGCAGAACCTGTAAATAATCCCGGCTCTAAAGGCGCGGTGCGTCCTGAATATATGCTAAGCCTGCTTGATAAATTGGCTGATGATACTGCCGTATTCACTGTAGATACAGGTATGAATAATGTGTGGACGTCCCATTATCTGACTCAGAAGAAAGACCGAAGGATGATCGGGTCGTTCTCACATGGCTCAATGGCAAATGCTATGCCTATGGCTATCGGAGCTAAATTTGCGTGTCCCGATCGCCAGGTAGTTGCCGTGTGCGGTGATGGTGGTTTCTCAATGCTGATGGGGGAGTTGCTTACAATCATTCAATACAATCTTCCGGTAAAGCTCCTAGTTGCCGACAACCGGAGCCTTGCTTTTGTAAAATGGGAAATGGAAATGGCGGGACTGGCTCCGAATGAAACCAACTTGCAAAACCCGGACTTCGGAAAGATGGCAGAAGTAATAGGATTTCAAGCCGAGACAGTGGATGATCCAGTTGTATTGGAGGCAGCAATGAAGCGCTGGCTTGCCGCAGAAGGTCCAGCATTGCTCTCGGTCGTGACAGATACTAATGCCGCTTCCTTCAGTTTCTCTGAAAAGCTCATGCAGTCAGCTGAACCGGGCAATCCGTTGAGTAACTTTGGACCGTTGGGCAGCTGATGATTTGTCCCCGTACTGTAAATGATCCCTAATCTGGTGCCAAAGCGGCATTTACCTATCTGACCGCAGCCTGTTCAATCCTGGCGTAAGATTTTCTTGCGTATGCGGCACAGGTGAATAGGGGAGATGCGCAAATATTTTGCTATCTCCTTTTGTGGTACGTCTTGCTCGATCTGTGGATGCTGTTGGATAAGGTCGATGTATCTCTCCATAGGAGTCTTTGCATATAAGGCATAGTAGCGCTGCGCTAATGAAACGTAAGCGGCTTCCATGAAAAGCCGTCCTTGCCTTCCGGCATCTGTATCTTCCTCAAAGAGCGTCGGTAGTATAGTAGCGTCAATTACCCACACCTCAGATTTTTTCCCAGCTATGATGTCAAACATTGCCGGAGCATTGTTCATGCATGACGGGTAGTCACCCAGCAATGCTTCAGGAAATGCAAAGCCGCCTATCTTGTCCATCCCCAGGACAGAATAAATAAAATACCCCGATTGCACATAGCCGCAGATATTTGTAGGCTCTCCTTTCCGACACAGGCATTCCCCCTTTTTCAACGACAGAAGTGTGCCACGGCTTTTGATCAGGTCGTGCCAGAACTTAAGGTCAAGCCCTTCAATGTGGGTGTTGAAGTGTCGTTTCACGGAGCAAATATATAAATCA
>DAAJ01000110.1:10802-16876 GCA_001701115.1 Bacteroidales bacterium GP2 | reverse complement strand
GGGGGAGTGTTGCAGGAGTGAAAAAAAAGTCTTACCTTTGCATCCGCTTTTTAGCATCCCCGTGTGATGGGAAATTAAGGAGCAACCAATCACTTAATTTTTAGTAACACATTCAATTAACCAACAGAATGAAGACATTCCAACTTGCAGCCGAACCCCGTACAGACCTCGGCAAGAAAGCAGCAAAAAATCTGCGCAAAGAGAACAAGATCCCTGTAGTGCTTAACGGCGGTGAAGTAATCACCCTCCCCTACAGCGGCACTCTCAAACCTGGTGAAAAGATCGTTGAAATCGCTAATGGCAAAGGTCTTATCACAACAGACCTCGTTGTTACCAACGAAGCAGTACGCAAGCTCATATACACTCCTGACATCTTCGCTATCGAGCTCGACATCAACGGCGATAAGCGCATGGCTGTGTTGAAAGACATCCAGTTCCACCCCGTTAAAGACAACATCCTCCACATCGACCTCCTCGAAGTCAACGACAAGAAACCCGTTACTATCGAAGTTCCCGTTCAGCTCGAAGGACATGCAGAAGGTGTTAAAGCCGGTGGTAAGCTCACACTGAGCATGAAGAAAATCAAAGTCAAAGCTCCTTACACCAACATTCCCGAGCGCGTTGTTATCAATGTTGACCACCTCGGTCTCGGCAAGACCCTCCAGATTGGCGAACTCAACTTTGAAGGTCTTGAACTGATGAACGCCAAAAACGCAGTTGTTTGCGCCGTTCAGCTTACCCGCGCTGCACGTGGTGCTGCTGCCGCTGCTGCTAAATAATAACGATATTTCTTTATATGAAATACCTCATTGTTGGGTTGGGAAATATCGGCGCAGAATACGCTGGCACCCGCCACAACATCGGATTTATGATATTGGATGCCTTTGCAGAGGCATCCAATATTTCTTTTTCTACCGACCGCTACGGCGATATTGCCCGTATGCGGCTGAAAAACAAACAGCTCGTCCTTCTCAAACCGTCCACCTACATGAACCTGAGCGGCAACGCGGTGCGCTACTGGAAAGAGAAAGAAAATATCGATGTTGACCATATACTTGTGCTCGTTGACGACATCGCCCTGCCTTTCGGTGCCATCCGCATAAAAGGGAGCGGGAGCGATGCAGGACACAACGGGCTTAAAAACATCGCTGCAATGCTCGGCACGCAGGCTTATCCCCGCCTCCGTTTCGGCATAGGCAACGATTATCCGAAAGGCGCCCAGATAGAATATGTGCTTGGACGGTTTACTCCGGAACAACGCCAGGAACTTCCGGCACGCATAGAGGTTGCCTGCGAGGCGATAAAAGCATTCTGCCTAAGCGGCATATCTTTTGCCATGTGCAATTACAACAACAAATAATCACCCGGATTATGGCTAAAAGCGAAGAGCGTATCGACAAATGGATGTGGGCAACCCGCATTTTCAAAACCCGGACAATATCTACCGAAGCGTGCAAAAAGGGGCGAATCAGCGTTGGAGGCGTAACGGTAAAGCCTTCACGCACAATAAAGCCGGGAGATGTGATTGAGGTACGCAAACCGCCGGTGACCTATTCATTCAAGGTCCTTGCACTGACTGAAAACAGGCTTGGCGCTAAACTTGTGCCTGGCTACCTTGAAAACATCACACCGCAAAGCCAGCTTGAATTGCTTGAAATCGTGAAAATAAGCGGTTTCATTGACAGGCGCAAGGGGCTTGGCAGACCAACCAAACGCGAAGGGCGCGAATTATCTAAATTCACCGAACAGGCAACCGGCGACGGCTGGGATTTTGACTTTGATTTCGACGACGAGGAGGATGAGGATTAATTTTCCTCTTGAACTCCCCGGACAGGCAGAAGAATAAATATACTTGTTATGAATTATACTTATCTTTAAGATGATCTATAACAAGGTGTATCACAGGAGCATGCCTATCTCTATAAAATACTCTTGCATAAGTCTGATAACCATCCGGACCAACTAAAATGAACTTAGAGTGGATATTTAACTCATTTAATCTCTTTTTATTTCTAATAAATATATCATTTATTTTAAATGTCAAAATCATCAACTCCGTTCAACAAGTATTTATAGTAAGACAATATGCCAGCGGAGATGTTCACATCAATCTACAAGACAGGCTATAAGCTATTACAAAAGGAATAGGAAAGTTGCATATCTATACTAATAATACTCATATAGTATTTATTATGGAAGAAAAGCCCTGGACCGGATGTCCAGGGCTTTCCCGAATTAACCTATTGATTTACTAAAACCAATTAATGTAGCACCTCGCTATGCAAAAGCCAAATATTAAATTGCTAATAATTGCACGAGGTACGGTTTTTAATAATATGATTCCACAGCAACGGTCCAGATTTTCTTTGTTCCGTCAGCAGCAGTGATTTCATATTGATTAGGCTTGCTCCAGTCTCCCGGTATTCCGAGTTTCGGAGAGTCACCGAGAGGTTTAATGATGGATGCAGTCGAGATGTCAAGTGTAACAACAACAGCTTTTAGAGTCTCGAATTCCTGAGTCTTCTGCTGATCCAGGCTGCTTCCTACTGCATAATAAATTGTGCAGACCATCTCTTCATCATCAATATCCAAAGCTCTGGGGATACGTTGCTGCTGAACATTGCCGTTATTATCAATCCAGCGATAATAGATTTGAGCGCCGGTGATATCTGCGCCGTCAAATTCTTTTTCAGGTTCATCGATGCCGCTTGTGAGACAGCTCGTGAAGCTAACCATTGACAGGATTGTAGCGAAAAGCGAAATAATATATCGTTTCATTTTCTATCTTAAATTAAATAATTATTACCATCCGGGGTTCTGAACGTGGTCAAGACCGTATGCTTCGCGAGTATTGAGGAAACCTTGCGGAATGGGGAAGAGATAACGGCGGTCGGTGAATGTACGCGCAGCAGAGTTCAGAAGAGTCATCTGGTTGATGATGAACGCAGTGCGGTCGCGGTTAATCTCAATCTTGTAAACGGGGCAGTCAAGGTCTTTGATCACGGCTCCGGGTGCACGTCCATAGTTAGCATCGCCACCGTATTTACCCCAACGGAGATAGCTGAAGTAGATATCGTTTGCCTCACAAGCCATTTCCACACGACGTTCACGCATATAATCAGCCCATGCATCAGCGATTGTCGAAGCAGTAGAAGCGGGGAGTTTGCCATGTACAGTGCGGGTGTTGTTGAGTGACGCAACAGCATTTGCCACATCACCTTTGCAGAGGTAAGCCTCGGCAAGGTTGAGGTAAGCCTCACCTGTGCGGGCAATGACATAGTGGAAGCCTGTATTTCTTGAATAGAATACTCTGGCAAGGTCGGTGACGGTGTTTTTACGCCAGTAGTAACCGGTAGTGGTGTTGTACCATCCACCATCTTCCTTGTCACGGACACCCATAGAGAGGTTGCCGGCGAGATTGGTGGTTACGTATTGTCCCATCCAGTCGTTTTTATCGTACACGATTGTTCCAGCCATACGTGCATCGCGGTTACCATAGATAATGTCAGAAATATCTTTGTCAGAATCAGGATCGTTGAGAGTACCATAACGGGTAGCAGCGGGGTAGGCTTCGTTCAACTGAAGGAAATCCTGAGGTGTAGGGATACGGCGCCACTCACCATTTGAACGCTGATACTCATCAATTTCACCAGCAGTTGTCACACTCAGAGGATCGTGCTCCGTAACAGCATTGAGGTACTGTGAAGTTTCCCACCAGTTTTTAGCTTTGCCATCAGCTTCGTCGATAGCAAGATACTGGTCAACAAGATCCTGGGTGGGCCAATAAACACCCCATGCTTCGAAAGGTCTGCCTTCATCGCCCTGAACAATAAAGGGATCGGGGCAGAGTGAGGTGATAACATCGTCAATGGCAACGTTTGGATACACTCTAATCAGCTCTTCGTAAGAACCGATTGTAGTATTCTCACTCAAACGGTAATATCCCCAAAGGATTTCACCTGCGGTAGCATTTGTTTCGTTAAACATTCCGGCATAATCTGAAACAAGTGCAGGTCCATTTGTTGTGACATCCTTAGCATAGGTTATAGCCTTGTCAAGGTATGATGCGTCACCGGTGTAAGCATACGCCTGGAGGCAAGCACGGCTGGCAATAACCTCTGCGGCATATTTTGTGGGAAGTCCTGATGAAGCGTTAACGGGCAGATCAGGAATTGCGGCATCAAAGTCTTCCATAACGAGTTTGTAACTTTCAGCCACAGACGCAGTCATGGGAATGTCAGCCTTGAGGCTGTCGGCTTCTGTCAAGACTTCACGGACAGGCACGAAACGTCCCATGGTTTTAGTCTGGTAGAAGAACACGAGTCCGCGGAGGAATCTACCGTGAGCCACGAGTTCAGCAGCTTCACCTGCGGTAAATTTTGTGCTCTTCTGAGCCTCATCGATGATGAGGTTGCAGCGGCGAAGTGTTCCGAACATGCTGATGCCCATATCGGAATTAGCACTAAGACCGAGTTCGGTCGCGATTCCATCAATACCTTCACCTACCTGACTGCATTGTGCTCCGTCAGGGGTGCGAGCCTCCCAAGCTACGCAAGAGCCACCGCCAGCATAGTCAGCGTTTATAAGTACAGTATTATATGTGCCGGCAACAAATGCATCGGCTGTAGATTTGCTGCCCCACACATCTTCGGAAGTGAAATCCTCGGTAGGATGGGTATCGAGAGTGTCCTGACAAGAGGATAGTCCGAACAAGCTGAGCCCGATAAGCGGAATTGAAATATATTTAAGTTTCATTTGAGAATGAATTCAATATGATTAGTAATTAGAATCCTAAGTTGAGTGTCATAGCGATTACACGCTCTACAGGATAGCCATAGTTTTCAGCTGAGGCTGTTTCGGGGTCAATGCCAAATTTCTTGACAGGTGAGATAGTGCATAGGTTTTCACCTGAGAAGCCGAGGCGGGCGCGTGAGAGCCACTTAACGTTCTTAAGCAATTTGTATTTGAAATCGTAACCGAACTGCAAGTCTTTGAGACGAATATACTGTGCGTTTGCAAGCCAGAAGTCACTTGTCTGATAGTTATTGTTGGCGTTATTTGCAGTATTGCTCATCAGGCGGGGGAACAAAGCATCGGTGTTGTCGGGACGCCAGTAGTTTGTCTGATAGTCAAATACAACTGGGAGCTGTCCTGTCTGACCTACACCTCCGCTGATGAAATTTATAANNAAGAACGTTAAGTGGCTCTCACGCGTAGATGTTGAATTTGGTAGAACCCTGAAGGAGGGCAGACAGGTAGAAACCTTTGTATCCGAAGTTCATGTTGATACCGAACTGACCGTGAGGTGAGCTCTGTGAGCCACGTAAACGGTAGTCAGCAGAAGTAATCTGACCGTCACCATTAGTATCTTCATATCTGATATCACCGGGACGCATATAACCGGATGTGAAGCCATTTACATATCCGACGCTGTTATAAATTTCATCAGCGGAGGTGTAATAACCGAGGTTGTGCAGCATATTACCGTAATAGTCTTGTTTGCGACCCTGCTGGCGGGTGTAAGGATTCATCTTCTGTGCTTCTGCTTCGTCAGCAATGCAAGCCCAGAGTGAATTGTACATGGTGAAGTTGGCAGTAATATCGTATGTGAAGTCGCCTGCGATATCGTGCCATCCGAGCTGGAATTCCCAACCGGCGCGACGGTATTCGCTGTTTGACTTAACTTTCGGCATGCTGATACCGATGATATTGTTAAGGTAGCTTTCTCCGGTAGGAGCAACAAGGTAGCCCTTTGTTGAGTAGTAGAAGTAGTCGATAGAACCGTTAAGCCTGCTTCCGAGGAAACCGAAGTCAAGACCGATGTCTGTCTGACGTGTTGTGTACCATGTAAGGTCGGGTGAGGGAAGCGCACCTTCACTGAAAGTAGGATAGAACTTACCGTTCACAACATATCCCTGGTTGTTTAGTGAATATGAAGATAGATAAGCAAAACGTCCGGCAGATGTATCAAGACCGGTTTCACCATAAGAAGCGCGGAGCTTGAGGTTATTGAGGATGTTGCGCTCAACAAGGCTCTGCATGAATTGTTCCTGAGAGATGCGCCAGCCTGCTGA
>DAAJ01000110.1:0-10602 GCA_001701115.1 Bacteroidales bacterium GP2 | reverse complement strand
TTTCCCATCCGCTTTCACCCCATTCGTAGTAGTCCTCGTAACCTGCAAGTGCAGAAACAGAGTGCTTGCCGAATGTGTGGTTGTACTCAACGAAAATCTGGTTAGTATATGCGTAACCGGACCAAGCCTGATGTGTGAGCTGTGATTTGTTATCGTATGAGGGAACGCTTGACTCCCAATCATATTTGCCGGCGTCTTTTTGCCAGTTTTTGAGAGTATTTGAGTAATAGCGGTAGTTTCCTGAGTAACGGAGCTTTAGACCGTCAACCCAGAGGCAATCCCAGATAAGGTCTCCTTTACCGTTGATGACAGCATATTTTGTACGGTAGTAACCGGCATCTTTAGCTGTTTCAGCAACAGGGCTGTCGGTGGTGTTGTAGGGAAGACCGAGACTATTGTAAGCGGGGATAAGCGGGCTCTTGTTGTTTATGTGTGAGAATACTCCGTAGTAACTGTTAGCAGTAGATGTTGAAGGTGTAGTCTCCTTCTGGTAGTATCCGTCGATAGCTGCGTTAACGTGGAGACCGATTTCCTTGAGATAAACGTTGTCGGAAATACGGAAGTTTGTACGCTTCATCCAGTTGTTGTCATTACGGAAGAGTGACTGCTGGTCGGTATGTGAGAGTGAGACAAAGAACTTGTTGAGCTCATTGCCACCGGAGAGACGCACTGCGTGTTTGGTCTGGGGAGCCCAGTTTCTGAGAACAGCCTTGCGCCAGTTTGTGTTGCTGTAAGAAAGCGGGTCTGAGCCGTCTTTCATCTTCTGGATAGCCGATTCGTCAAAATAGGGAGTCAGACCTTCGCTCTGACGTGCTTTGTTGATCCATTCAGCGCGATCCCACACATTCATCTGTTCAGGCCAGATATTAGGCTGTGACCATGAAGCGTTGAAATCATATTCAACAGTCGCTTTACCGATGTTACCGTTGAAAGTGGTAACCTGAATGATACCGTTTGATGCACGAGAACCGTAGATAGCGGTTGCAGATGCGTCCTTAAGGATAGAGATGTCCTTGATGTCATCGGGTGCAAGGTTAGCGAAGTCATCCTCTGTGCGGATGATACCGTCAATGACATAAAGAGGTGTGCCACCACCGCGGATGCTGACGCTGGGCCGGTTATTGATACCGCCGCCACTCGCTTTAATAATCACACCGGGTGAACGTCCTGCCATACCCTGGATGATGTTGGTCACCGGAAGGTTTACGATCTGCTTGGCGTTGACGGTTGACACCGAGGAGATAAGGTCTCGTTTAGTTGTGGTTGAATAACCGACAACAACTACCTCATCAAGGTCTGAAAGTGACTCTTCAAGAGCAACTTCCACATAATTTGCAACCGCAACTTCCTTTGTTTCCATACCGATGTATGAAACCATGAGGTGCTTGCAATTGTCGGGAACATTCAAAGTGAATTTTCCGTCAATGTCTGTTTGAGTGCCGATTTTGAGGTCATCTCTGCAACGGACAGACGCTCCAACTACCGGTTCGCCTGTGCTTGCTTCGGTAACCAAGCCTGTGACAGTGCGTGCCTGCGCCAAGCCTACTATCAGCGAAACAAGGGTGAAGAAAAGGGTTAGCCTTCGTTTCATGATACTTTTTGTGTTTTGGTTAAAAATAAATTTGTTAAACATTACTATACTATAATGCACTGATTAATAAGGTTATTTAGCATCATAGCCACCAAAAGCCGAAAGCGAACTTAACTTTTGGTTTCCAAAAATACGTTAAATTAACCCCCCCCCAAATCTTTAACTCTCTTTAACATTTATTTGTCCGAAACCGGATTCAAACCGCCTTTTGGCGCAAAAAAAGCCGGACGACTGAGTGAAGCGTCCGGCAAAAGAAAGGAAATTTCTGCAACTGTTTGACAGTCTAACAAAACTAGCTATAAACGCTGCAAACGGTCAAATCTTATTTCTGGTCAACATAGATAAGCCAGCCTTTACGGGGCAATACTTCTATTGTGGAGCCGGGAGTCCACCTCATTGCCGGCTGCATACCTTTGACTTCAGGAGAGGTGAGGATTGTTTTAGATGGATCAAACCCAAGAGCCTCCCAATCGAAATTGAGGGTGACATCGCGGGTTTCATCGGTATAATTACCTACCGATAGCAGAAGCCTGCCATCCGGCTTGCGGTAAACAGTGACTTTAACATCGGAATCAGATGCCACCACAGGCACATTTTCCTCCCAGAAACCATACATAGTGGAGTTGTCAATGCCGAAATCGTCCCAAACTTTCCATATCTGGGTAGGATCACAATTGACGCCCTCGGTAAACCAGGGATAGCGCACTGTCATGCCATACTGCATTCCAAGCCAGGGATTTCCTCCGCGGTAAAGCATATCACCTGTAAGACCGAACGGTATTCCGGAGGACTCCACGAGCCAGTTTGCCGGTGTCATTTTGTCATAAAGGAAACTTTCTCCAAACCAAAGCTTATCGACATACGGGAAAAACTCGGCATACTGGTTTGCGGCACCGATAGAGAAGCCGGTATTTGAATGGAGGTCAATCATGCATCCCGGCTTAACCTCTTCCATGGCGCGGCGCATGCGCTGTAGAATACGGCGGTCAAAGGAAACATCGTCAAGGTAAATGCCGTCAATGTCCATATTGCGCACCATCCAGGCGAGTCCTTCTATATAATAATTGTACCAGCGCGAATCGCTTTCCGAGGTGAGGATTGCGGCATCTGCGGAAACTCCAGCCGGAGTCTCGCCCTTGAAATGCTCGTACCATTGGGGAGTGTAGTCAGATACCAGATGCTCACGCAGCCAGTTATAGCCTCCGCCGTTACCTCCCCGAAGCACCTCATCACCAAGGCTGCGTATAGCCCATATTTCAGGGAAAGCGTCGCTGAGCTCACGCAGAGTGTAATATGCCTTGACTTTCGCGCCTTTGGCATGCCAGCGGTCGGTAAACGCCTTAATAGAATCGACTGTGAGGAAGGGATAATTAATGAACGGATTAAGCTCGTTGCCCTGATGCACGTTAATAATCCGCACCCCTTTTTCATACTCCTCCTGTGAAGGCTCGGGGTGTGAGCCGTTATGGAAATAGCGGTCCGTAAACTGCGAGCGCATATTGATTTCCTTGACTGGGGTAATCAGGAAAGCGAACTCATAGTCCACAGTATCACCAGCCTTAAGCTGCCGGGCTCCGGAATATGCGGTTACAGTGACCTCATTGTCAGTGGTGCGGATAGAAAAGCCGCCTGCGCCGCCATTATGCCAGCTTTCCGGGTAAGCGGGACGGTACACATTGAGGAGCGGACCGGTGTAGTCGCTGCCACGCAACTCCATGTGCAGCCCGGCATGGGCGTTTCCAATCCAATAGCTGTCAAAAGGCCAGAGCCACTGCTTCTGCTCCGATGTGGCAATGGAAACGCCGAAGCTGTTGACTGTCATTTCAGGCGCATCCCACCTGCCATCGTAACTCATAGGGGTGTCCTGCCCCGGCAACCCTATGCCGAGGAAATAGGACGCTATATCGCGGCGCACCGGCAATTCAAGCCTAATGTCAGAGAGCGCAACATCCTTGGAAGAGGTAATGGAAAAATTGTAATCCATACGACCGTCATACTCGAGCACAGCCTTCATTGCCACTTCAATGCCATCTGAAGATGCCTCCCATGCAACAGTGGCATGACCGGAAGTGCTCTCAATGACACGCGGAGAGCCATTGAGCACAAGCGCTTTGCCGGTATTTGCCGGAGTGATGATGAAACGCATGGGGGAATACAGGATATCATTGCCGAAAGACACTATCTGCTGCGGCATTCCAGTAACGGGGTCAAGCACAACGCTCCTGTTGGAACATGAGAGAGTGTTACCGCTTACTGTCACCGCGCTATATGGCGCTACAGGGGTATCGCCGGAACCAATGGTAGAATTGAGCCAACGCAGGCGGGTCATTAGAAACGGATTGGAATCACCACGGTCATCCAGCTTTTCTCCTCCTACATTTATAGTCACCGGAATTGTTGCTGAACCATGTGCCGCATCTGCAACCGTGAGGGTGCCTTTATATGTGCCGGGAGCCTGGTTGGCAGCAATATCAACTCCGAACCAAAGCGCCTGCACTCCTCCCCGCTTCACATCCACAACTTTTGTAAACTCCTTGCCATAAGGGTCCACGCCTTCAAGATTGAAGCATGTCACCGCTGAAGATGGGATGATTCCGTCGGATGATTTCAAATCGGTAATAGAATATGACAAGCTGTCGACAGCAGAAGAGGGATTCCATACTCCAACCTGGAAAGTATAATATTCATTGGGCTTTGCAGAACCGTCAAATCCTGTTCCTTGCTTATATCCGAGCCATTTGACCGGAATAGCGTCTTTCATGCGTATAGGCGCCATGCGGTCCTCCGGAAAGAGGTAGAATGGGCGTGGCGCAGCTGCGGTATATGCCTGCTCCTCTGCTTTTGTTGCCGGCACCTCCATAGGGAAGAAGCTGTCAAAGCCTGTGCGCGCCTCCACCGCTTCGATTTTTGCCATAGGTGTTTTGCGCGCTTTTTCAGCAGCTTTGAGCCACTCTCCTGCAGGGGCAGCCTCAGGAGGGAGGTAACCGCCACGGCAAAAGCCGGTTTCAAACTGCACCCGGTACGGCATGTAATAGAAATAATAGGTGCCTTTTTCGGTTACCGGACCAAACTGTATGCGGCATTGCTCGGGGGTGACTTCGATACGCCGCACATTTTTTACAGTGTCACCTGTTTCGGCATTCACAATCAGGAAACGGGTGTTGGCGATAGCGGCATCATGACGGCGCCAGCTGAAATCCAAGCCCACGACCTCGGAGGGTTTGCCGATATACAGCACAGCGCGATGATTGCCGAAAGACTCGCTCCATGACGGTGACGGGACACGATAGTCATAGGTGGGGGAGATTGTCGGGACTGCCGCGGCGCAAAAAGCCATAGAGGCGGCAGTCAACGCAGATAGTATAAATTTCATGCTACATTTGCTTTAAAATTAATGTATCTGACGCTTACCAATCCTTATTAATCATAAATGCATAACCACCCCGAAGTTAACAAAAACATTCCAACTTCAAAAAAAATTAACATACTTCCACATTTAGCGGCAAATAAATGCTATATTTGCGCCCAAATTGCTTTCAAATAATAATTACATTCATTTTTTGTAGTATGAAACATCTTACATTTTTGTTATTTGTTCTCATTTCCGCGACAAGCCCGTTGAGCGCGAGGCTCATACAAGGCAACGTGCTGTCAAGCTACGATTCAACTGCCGTTGCAGGCGCATCATGCAAGATTTTGCTGGGAGACAAACTCATAACCGGCGCGCAGACTGCGGCTGACGGCGCTTTTTCACTAAGCACAGACCTGAAATCGGCTCTGACGCTTGAAATCGGCATGACCGGATATGCCGCAACCACCATAATTATAGAAGCCGGGAGCAAGAACCTCAATGTAGGCACAGTTTACCTTGATGAAGCGCTGACCATCGATGAGGTGACTGTTACGGCAAACCAGGTTATCCACTCAAAAGGCAGGACTATAGTGTACCCTTCAGGCGCCGATGTCAAGGCATCCTCAACTTCAATCAGCCTGTTCCAGAAACTTCCTCTTGCCGGACTGGAAGCTAACCCTATAAACCGCACACTGAGTGTTGACGGCGGTTCCCCGATGATATTGATAAACGGAGTGCCCTCATCCATAGAGGATGTTCAGGCATTGCAGCCGAAGGACATCGAGAAAATCGAGTATTCCCGCGTTACCCCCGCGAGGTATGCCGACAAAGGCACAAGCGGACTCATAAACATCACCCTCAAAAAGCGCACGGACGGCGGTCAGTTCTACAGCTGGGGACGAAGCGCGGTGAGCACTACTTTTGTAGACGCGAACATACGCACCTCATACCACCAGGGACCTTCACAGTTCACACTATCCTACAATCCGTCGTGGCGCAACTATCAGGATGTGTACGACTTTAAAACAGAAAGCTACATCGGCGATGATTTCAGGGTGAACCTTGAATCGCACGACCGCAATCCATTCAACTACCATTACCACCAGATGAAGTTGAAGTACGATTACAGCCCAAGCAGCAAGACCTTGTTTTCTGCAACATTCACCGCAACGCCTTCCTACAACACCAGGCGCAGCTATGCCTCCACTATTGACTCCGAATTAGGGAATTACGACAACACAAACAAGTCGAAAAGCAAGGATTTCGCACCATCGCTTGACCTTTTCCTTCGCCAGGACTTCAATGACAAGAATTCGCTTGAAGTGCAGGTTGTGGGCACACTGAGCTCAAGCGATTACCGCAGGGACAACAATTATGTTTTCAGTGATGACAGCGAACAAACATATATAATGAATGTCAACAGCCGTCGCCAGTCATTGATATCCGAGGTCAGCTATATCCATAATTTCAACGACAATACTTCATTGTCCGGAGGCTACCAGAATACTGTATCCCACAGCACCAATACATACCTTTCATCAGACTACAAGCCTGTGCTGACTGAAAACAACAATTATGTTTATGCACGGCTCGGCAAGAGCATCGGCAAGGTGTACCTTTCCGCAAGCACCGGAATGAAAATGTTCTGGATAAACAACGACATGAACAAGCGCAAATTTATACGGAACATCTCTACTGTGCAGGCATCATGGCGCATGTCCAAGAAATGGAATATTAGCAGCGCTTTCATGTACTCGCCGGAAATTCCTTCACTGTCATCACTTACTGATTATCCGCAGCAGACAACCCCTTACCTTGTTTCCAACGGAAATCCTGACCTGAAAGTTTCGGAGAACTTCCTCATACAGCTTATGCCTTCATTCCAGCATAAAAAGTTCAACACGTCATTACTGATGTCCTATCGCACTGTGCATAATTTCATCATGAACGATGTGGCATATCTCGGCAACAAACTTTTCCTGTCCCAGACAATCAACGCACGTAAAGCATGGATGGGATACGCCAACCTGAACATGCAGCTTAATGACATCAAGGGGTTCGGTGCGAATGTCAGCATAGGCGCATCCCACTATGAAACCATGGGTAACGGCTGGTGCCATGTGCTGAACACTTTCCATGCTAATTTCACTGTGTGGTGGAACAAGGGACCTTACACCATTTCCTACTGGCGCAAGATTCCCGGCAAATACCTCGGGGGCACTTATGTAAGCAAACAGGAGAACGGCGACGCGCTGGATTTTGAATACACGCCCAACAAACATTGGACGTTAGGGATAAGCTGGATGTATATGTTTGACAAGAAAGGCACCCGGTACCCGTCTTGGAACTACTCACACGTCAACCCGACAACCACTGACCGCTACATCAAGAACAACAGCAACATGGTTGTGTTATCTGTGAGCTATAACACCAACTTCGGTTCTATTTTCCGTACCGGACGACGCAACCTCAACAACAGCGACAGCGGCTCCTCACTGTTGAAGATGTGACCTGACTTTATAAGGCAATCACATATATAAACGGCTCCTCAGTGCATGACAGAGGAGCCGTTTGGCATTTTATACTTTCTTAATCAGCGCCCTAAATTAAAAACGCTTGCCGTTTACATTTGCCGGCGGACGCTGTGCCTTAAGCTCCCCAGCCATGAAATCCATATAAGGCGCAACGTGCTCAAAATACATCCTGTAGCCTTCGCACAGGTAATTCAGCCCTGGTTCACCTGATGCTGTAACCGCAAACCTGTTGCGGGGACATTCGCCGTTGCAGGCAAAAAGCCACTTGCATTGACGGCATTGAGCCGGAAGGCTTGCCTGCTTTGCCGCTCCGAAATTCTGCTGCTGCTCGCTATTCATCATTTCGATTATGTGCTTCTCATGGATGTTGCCTAACTTGTATGCAGGAAAGACAAAGTGGTCGCATGAATACACATCGCCGTTCCACTCCATCGCCGAGGCATGACCGCACAGCTTGGCAAGGGTGCACACACCCGGCTGCTCCCCTACCCAGTTGGCAAGAGTGGCATCAAAGATCTGGACGAAAATCTTGCCGACATCCTCCTTGACCCATTCATCAAACACTCCTATAAGAAACTTGCCCCACTGCTCCGGGGTGACAGAAAATGGAGCGAGCTCCCCTTCAACCCCCACATCGGCAAGCATATTATCCTTTTTTATACGCTCTACCACCGGGGTGAACTGTATAAACCGGCACCCCATATCCTTGAAGAACCTGTAAAACTCCACTGGATAATCCGCATTGTAGTCGTTTACCACAGCAAGGGCATTCCATTCAACTCCGTGCCTCTGCAACAACTTAATGCCACGCATCACATTCATAAAAGATGCCTTGCCTCCTGAGGTGTGCCGGTATTCATCGTGGAATTCCTGCGGTCCGTCAATAGACACTCCAACAAGCCAGTCATTTTCTTTGAGGAAAAGACACCATTCATCGGTGAGCAGGGTGCCATTGGTTTGAAGGCAGTTTTCAATCCTTCTGCCGGCGGCATATTTTTTCTGGTATTCCATTGCCTTACGGTAAAATTCAACAGGACGCATGGTAGCCTCTCCGCCATGCCATGTGAACATCACCTCCGGAGCGGTCTGCGCCTCAATATACTGCTTGACAAACTCTTCCAGAGTGGCTTCGCTCATAAGCTGCCGGCGCACGTCCGGATAGTACCCTTTCTTTTCAAGGTAGTAGCAGTACTCGCAAGCGAGATTACATGCCGACCCTACCGGTTTAGGCATTACATATATAGGATGTGAAAAAGGATTTATCATAGAAATGCTTAAAAAGTAAGAAAACACTACAAATTTAATCCATATCCCGGAAATTACAATTATCTTTGCGATATATTACCAATTACCTTAAATTATTCAATGACACATTTAAGACCCAACACAGTGACCCTTCCGGTCGCAGCCGCAGCCGCGATAGTGCCGTTGGTAAGCTGCTCGACCTCCAAAACAGCGGAACAGGCACAGCAGAAACCGATGAACATCGTTTACATCATGACCGATGACCATACAGCCCAAATGATGAGCTGCTATGACACCAGGTACATGAACACTCCCAACCTTGACCGCATTGCACGCGACGGAGTGAAATTCACCAACAGCTTTGTTGCCAACTCACTCAGCGGACCTTCAAGGGCTTGCATGCTCACCGGCAAGCACAGCCATAAGAACGGATTTGTAAGCAATGAAACAAGTGTATTCGATGGCAGCCAGCCTACTTTCCCGAAATACTTGCAGAATGCTGGTTACCAGACAGCGCTGTTCGGCAAATGGCACCTTGAGACTCTGCCCACAGGATTTGACCGCTGGGAAATAGTGCCCGGACAGGGTGACTACTACAATCCCCGATTCATCCACGAAAACGGCGATACAATTGCGGAGCATGGCTACCTCACCAACCTCATCACAGAGAAGAGCCTCAACTGGCTTGAGAATGAACGCGACAAGAGCAAACCTTTCGCTATACTCATCCACCACAAGGCTATCCACCGCGACTGGCTTGCAGATACCTGCGACCTCGCTCTGTTTGAGGACACCAATTTCCCCGTACCCGAAAACTTCTATGATGACTATGCGGGACGTCCTGCAGCAGCCGCACAGGAAATGTCTATCGACAAGGACATGGACATTATCTATGACCTCAAGATGCTCAATGACACTGTCAACACCCGCCTCAAAAACACCTACCTTGCATTCATAGGTCGCATGGACAGCGCGCAGCGTGCAGCTTTCGATGCGCACTATCAGCCAATTATCGACGACTTCTATTCCAAAAATCTTACCGGCAAGGAGCTTGCTGAATGGAAATTCCAGAGATATATGCGCGACTACATGAAGGTTGTGAAGAGCCTTGACGACAATGTAGGCAAAGTGCTTGACTACCTTGAAAAGAATGACATGCTTGACAACACTCTCGTTGTCTACACCAGCGACCAGGGCTTCTATATGGGCGAGCACGGTTGGTTTGACAAACGCTTCATGTATGAGGAATCATTCCGTACACCTCTTGTGATGCTTCTTCCTGAAGGATTCAACCGCCGCGGTGATGTTCCTGAAATGGTACAGAACATTGACTACGCTCCCACATTCCTCGAACTCGCAGGAGTTGAAGTGCCTGAGGACATTCAGGGCGTATCGCTTCTCCCCCTACTTCGCGATGAGAAAGGTCCTGAGGAATGGCGCGACAACCTCTACTACCACTACTACGAATATCCCGCTGAGCATGCTGTAAAGCGCCACTACGGAGTGCGTGATGACCGCTACAAACTCATCCACTTCTATAATGATATTGACCATTGGGAACTTTTTGACCTCCAGGAAGACCCCTCAGAAATGAACAATATCTACGGCAAACCCGGCACAGAAGAAATTACCAAACGTATGATGGCAAAGCTCAAAGCTGCTCAGGAGCAGTATGACGATCCCATCCGCGAACAATATCCTATCACCGACTAAAACAAATCACATAAACGCGACCAAAAGCGATTGAAGTGATTCACATCAGACTCACTCCTGTATAAGTTCTCCAACGCTTGTGCAGGAGTGAGTTTTTTTATAATACTGCTTTTATTCAAGGTCCATAATTAAACCATATATGGATAATGATGTGTCAATGGTTGACA
>DAAJ01000061.1 GCA_001701115.1 Bacteroidales bacterium GP2 | reverse complement strand
TGGGTCAAGCTCTATATTATTGCCAAAAATTATCTTTTACGAATTATTTTTGTACTTTTGTAATCCTACAATGCTAATTATTATTTGATGCAACCATACCTTGTATCGGCAAGAAAATACCGTCCCGCGACATTTGAGTCGGTTGTAGGGCAGAAAGCGCTCACAACCACCCTCAAAAACGCTGTCGCTTCCGGGCGACTGGCGCACTCCTACCTCTTCTGCGGCTCACGTGGAGTAGGCAAAACTTCCTGCGCGCGTATTTTCGCCAAGACCATAAACTGCGAGCACCGCACGCCGGACGGTGAGGCTTGCAACGAATGCGAATCCTGCAAGGCATTCAATTCCGGCTCTTCACTCAACATCATAGAACTTGACGCCGCCTCAAACAACGGAGTGGATGATATCCGCGCCCTTGTGGACCAGGTGCAGGTGCCACCATCGATGGGAAAGTATCGTGTTTTCATTGTCGATGAGGTACACATGCTCTCTCCAGCCGCGTTCAATGCTTTCCTTAAAACCCTTGAAGAGCCGCCGAGCTATGTGGTGTTCATCCTCGCTACCACCGAGAAGCACAAAATAATCCCGACAATCTTGTCTCGATGCCAGATTTACGATTTCCACCGCATAACGATACCCGACATGATAGCCCACCTTGGATATGTGGCTAAGCAGGAAGGAATCACTGCGGAGGAAGCCGCGCTAAACGTCATAGCCAAGAAAGCTGACGGAGCGATGCGCGATGCGCTCTCGATTTTTGACCAGGTTGCAGCTTCATCTGCCGGAAACATCACCTACAAAGCTGCAATAGAAAACCTCAATGTGCTCGACTACGAGTACTATAACCGGCTCCTGGACGCGTTCCTTGCCGGGGATGTCCTCGCAACATGGGTGATTTACAAGGAAATCCGTGACGCAGGATTCGACTCCCATTTCTTCATTAACGGTCTTGCGGCATATTTCCGCGACCTTATGGTTGCCAGAGATCCATCAACGCTGTCATTAATCGAAGCTGGCGACGAAGCGAAAGCGTCCATGGCTGCGGCTGCTGCCAAATGCACACCGGGATTCCTATATAGGGCGATGAACCTCTGCAACGAAGCAGATCTTAACTACCGCACGACATCCGGCAAGCAATTCCTCATAGAGCTTACGCTCGCTAAAATATGCCAATCACTCAGCCCCTCCCCTAACAGCAGCGACGGAGAGGGGCGGTTAAAACCTATCGACGCTGCAAATACCAAAGCTGTTCCGGAAGGCAAGAGGCACGAAGCTACGCAGAAACAGCCGGCGCACCGGCAATCAGCAAGCGCTCAAACTCAAACACCCGCGCCTTCCGCTCCGCCAAGACCGGCTTTTGCGTCATCGCCAAGACCGGGAGCTTCCGGTACAAGGAGCACAACGCTCAAAACTCCGAACTTCTCCCTGCGCGGAGGAGTGAAGAAAACCGAGCAGGGCACTCCGGAGCAGGCGCACGCGTCCGCAGCACGCTCAAATCCTTTTACTACCCAGGAATTTGAGGAAGCATGGATGAAATACACTGCCGCACATCCCAAAGAGCACATACTCGTCAACGCAATGCGCTCAGCTGTGCCGCAGAGCACCGACAACTTCAACTTCGTTTCAGAGGTTACCAATATCATGCAGCTTGACCTGATGAACGAAGCATTGCCGCAAATCAACAAATGGATGCGTGACACATTGCAGAACGATTCCGTTGTCATCACAGCCATTGTAGCGGAAACGCCCAATGAAGCGCGCTACACGCTAAACGACAGGGAACTTCTTGCAAAAATCATTGAAGAGAAGCCTATCATCGCAACATTCATCGACAAACTAAAACTCGTTTTAAGCTAACATACCATTGTCCTTATCATGAAGTACCTTATATTTTCAGCAGTGTGCGCTATAATCTCACTTGCGGCAGTATCCTGCAACCAGACCACCGAGGAGATGACCGAAGCAGACCTCAGGGAAGCCGAAATGGCGATTGCCCAGGGAGACATGAGAGCTGCAGAAAGTGTTACCAACCATGTAATCGGCTCCAAGCCACTTGAGAATTTCACCCCGCGCCAACTCGGACGCCTTTCTCTAATATATATGCAGCTTGCTGATTCCACTGACCAAGGCGACCATGTTTCCCAGGCAACCGAGTGCTATCGCAAGGCATACGAAGCGAATGCTGATTCCGCAAACGCCTTCTACTCCAATGTGCCTCCGGAACACACTGCGCGTGCTGTACTCCTCTCCGCAATTGTGCACTCCACTGACATTCCAACTGATTCACTTCACCTTGACGACTGAGCACTAATGGACTGGCAGGAACAATTAAGCCGCCTCCGCGACGATTTGCCGGAAGGCGAAAACGCCCCGGAACCGCAGCAGGAGGAACCGAAAGCCTCTTCTCCGCGCCTTGATATTGTTTTTGAGAAAAAAGGGCGAGCAGGCAAGCAGGCAACCATTGTTTGCGGATTTGAATGTGACGAGGACACATTGAAGGATATTGCCTCAAAGTTGAAAAAATCACTCGGATGCGGAGGATCAGCCCGCGGTGGCGAAATACTGATACAGGGTGACAGACGCAAGGATGTCCTTGCCGCACTCACCGCCATGGGATTCAAGGCACGAATAATCTGATCTCAAATACAACCGTTGCCTATGCTATCGATTTACAAGGCATCTGCCGGCTCCGGCAAAACTTTCACCCTCGCCTACGAATATATCAAGCTGTTGCTCGGGTACCGAAAAAACGACGGCAAGTACACCTTACGCTCCAGAAACGGCGACAAGCACCGCAACATACTTGCCATAACTTTCACAAACAAGGCAACCGAGGTGATGAAAGAGCGAATAGTGCAAGAGCTTTCCGCACTCTCAAAATCCCAGCAGACCCCATACCAGAAAAAGCTGATAACAGAGTTTGGCTGCACCCCGCAGCAATTACAGGCTGCTGCCGAAAAAGCGTTGCACAACCTTCTGTTTGATTTCAACTTTTTCAACATCAGCACTATCGACTCCTTTTTCCAGACCATACTCAGGAATTTCGCAAGGGAAGCTGAACTTACCGGAGACTATGAGCTTGAGCTTGACAATGACGAAGCGATTGCGGAAGGAATGCACCGCTTCTTCGAGTCACTCAACCGGAGCAACGACAAAGAGATAAGGAAATATATCGCCAGCATAACCGACTACCTCCTTGAAAACATAAGGAACAATGAGGGAGTAATGCTTTTCAGCCAGGATTCTTTCCTGCACAAGAACCTCCTGCAAAACATTTCCGGGCTAAGCAACGACACTTTTGAAGAAAACTACGAGGAACTAAAACAATACTTCTCGGATGCAGGACGCATAGAGCAGATATCAACGGCAATTGCAAGGCATATTTCAAAATTAAAAGGTGATGCCGCTGCGCTCTGCACTACTGCGCTCCAGGCACTCGATTCTGTTCCATGCAAGGGCAATCCTATCCATTCAAATGTTTTAAAGCTGCTTGATGCCGGTAGCCGCCAACAATTCAAGGCATCACAAACTTTAACCACACTTCTTGCCAACGGAGCGCCGAAGTACAGCGCCGGTTTTGCCAAATTCCTTGCGGCAAACCCCGATTTTCCCGCTCCGGACAATGAGATAATGGATGCCGCGAATGCAATTAAGGAAGTATCTGCGGCAATGCCTCTTCTCAGCAAAATACGCACAAACTTCTTCATGCTCGCGCTGATGGTGAAAATTTACGCTTACATCGAGGAGTACCGCGTTGAAAACAATGCCCTTCTGCTCTCCGATACAAACAGCCTTCTCAGTACCATCATCGGCAAGGAGGATACACCTTTTATATATGAGCGCCTCGGAGTAATCCTTACCCATTACCTCATCGATGAGTTCCAGGACACCTCTACTATCCAGTGGGACTGCCTGCGCCCTCTTGTAAGCAACGGAGTGGCATCCGGCGCCGATTCACTGATAATCGGTGATGAAAAGCAGTGCATCTACCGCTTCCGAAATTCCGATCCTACCCTTCTTGGCAATCAGGTTTCCACACAGATAACCGATAATTTTGTTTTTGGCGCAGAACCGGAAAACAACACCAACTGGCGCAGCAGCAAGGATGTGATTGAGTTCAACAATACTCTCTTTGCTACCCTTTCCAGGCAGAAAGGTTTCGCAAACATATACGCCAATGTACAGCAAAACATTTCTCCGAAGCACCTAGACCATCATGGCTATATTGAGGTTACGCCGGTAGAAGCGGACACAGTATCAGATTATTGCGAAAATGTTCTCCCTGCGCTTGCTGATGACATTGACCGCCAGCTTGAATCCGGCTACAAACCAAGCGACATTGCTGTGCTTGTAAGAAAAAAAGCCGATGGTGAAAAGGTCATTTCCTATCTTATAGAACATCAGACTGAGGGGAAGCATAAGTACAACATCATTTCGGACGACCTTATGCCGGTGTCAAACTCCCCCGCGGTGAGGATGATTATCAGTACCCTGCAAAATATTGCCTACCCTTTCCAGGACGAGAGCAATTCCAAATACAAGAGCCGCCGCGAAACAAAGGCGCTTATGGCACGCTTTGAAATAGCGCTCCATTCAGGCAACACTCCCGCACAGGCACTCATTGAAGCCTTGCACAGAAGCAGTGACAGCGGCACCGATTACAAAGGGAGTACCCTCGTTGACCTTGTGGAGGACATCATAGCCACTCTTCCACCTGAGCTTGTAAGGCTGCAAAACCCATACATCTGTGCCTTCCATGACCTGATTGCCGACTATAATGTTTTCGGTCTGAATGACCTCCAAAGCTTCCTGCGCTGGTGGGAAGAAACCGGAAAAAGGCAAATCATATCCGCGCCCGAAGACCCCAATGCAATCCGAGTAATGACTATCCACAAGTCAAAAGGTCTGGAATTCAACTGCGTGCATATTCCTTTCTGCACATGGGATATCCTTGACTTCAAATCACCGGCATGGTTTTACACTAATCCGCTTTATAGCATCGGCTTGGATTGCACCCTGCCTCCTGTCATTCCGGTGAAACCAGGCGCAGACCTTGCCGGCACTCCACTCGGGCAACAGTATGAAACCATGTGCAATGAGCTAATACTTGATGAGTTGAATGTGCTTTACGTGGCGTTTACACGAGCTATTGACGAGTTATGTGTCCATTACCGTGTGAAAACCGGCAGCCAGCTCCCTGTGGGGCAACTACTTGACGAAGCCATGCCCGCGGCTTTTCCAGACGGTGCAAATGAGGATGGGAAATATATTTTCGGTGAACCTACAACCCGGGCTGCGGAAACCAAGAACGAGGAAAAAACCGGGTCAATACCGATGCCTCCATACTTTACTGTAACTGTGCCGGAAGACCACGAACTGTGGAACATTGATGCTACTCCCGAGGCGGAACTTTAGAAAAAGGCACGAAAAAAGGGTAAGCGACCTACATCGCACCGCTACAACCCGGTACCGCTGCTTCGATCAAGACCTGACGGAGTTCCCGGGGAGCTGGTCGTGGAGGACTTACCCGCTGCAAAGGTAGCAATTCTTTTTTTATCTGCCAAATTGCCTTTTATCTCCTAATTCGTTAAATTTGCAAAAAACTCGGAGGAGCTATCTCCCCGCATAACCATTATCATATTCCTTATGAAGAAATTTCTGTCAAGCGTCGCCGCAATTCTTATAGCACTGGTGTGCTTCGGAGCTGCCGCCGCGCAAAATTCAAAACCGTTTGTAGTGCCTGAGTTGCGCGAGTGGTCAGGACGTACCGGTGCGTTCACACCTGGCAACGCTCCTTTAATAACCATTGCCAATGAGGAACTTGCCGAAGTTGCAAAATCATTTGCCGATGATTATTCGGCAATGTTCGGAGTGCGCCCGGAAGTAAAAACTGGAAAAGCTGAAAAAGGCGCATTCCATTTTGCCCTGAAAAAAGATGCCAAACTCGGAGAAGAAGGCTACACCATCGACATTACCGACAAAGTCATCGTTAACGCTGCCAAACCAGTCGGAGCTTTCTGGGCTACCCGCACACTCCTGCAGATTGCCGAGCAAAGCGACACCCGTTCGCTTCCCTGCGGCAAAATCACCGATTTTCCTGATTATGGCGTGCGTGGGCTTTCAATGGATGTTGGCAGGAAATTTTTTCCGCTCGAATACCTGCGCGATCTGGTGAAAATCCTATCCTACTACAAGATGAACTCCCTCCGAATACATCTTAACGACAACGGATTTCCATATTATTTCGCCAATGACTGGGATAAAACCTACTCAGCCTTCCGCCTTGAGAGCGAAACATACCCGGGACTTACTGCGCGTGACGGATACTATACGAAAAAAGAGTTCCGCGATTTCCAGATTTCGTCAGCTAAGGATTTTGTAGACATTGTGCCTGAAATTGATGTGCCCGCGCATGCGCTTGCGTTCAGCAAATACAATCCTGCCCTCGGCAGCAAAGATTTCGGCATGGACCACCTCAACCTGTTCAGTGAAGAGCTGACTCCTTTCCTTGACAACCTCTTTGCTGAATACCTCTCAGGTGACAATCCTGTATTTATTAATGAGTACGTCCATATCGGCACCGATGAATTTGGCAAAGATTATCCCGGTTTTGAGAACAAAAAGGAAACCACTGAAAAATTCCGCGCCTTCATGGACCATTACATCAAGCTCATTGAGGGCTACGGTAAAAAGCCATGGGTATGGGGTTCACTTTCTACCGCTCCCGGCGAAACACCTATCAAGACAGAAGGAGTCATGCTTGACGCATGGTACAACGGCTACGCTGACCCGAAAGAGATGGTGAAACTCGGATTCCGCCTCAACAGCATTCCTGACGGAATGGTTTACATCGTGCCCAACGCAGGCTACTACCATGACTATCTCAACACCAAGTGGCTATATGAGAACTGGACACCCGCAAGAGTTGGCAATGTGCAGTTCGAGGAGAAAGACCCCGCTTTGGTTGGCGGATATTTTGCGGTGTGGAATGACCATGTCGGCAACGGTATTTCTGTTCAGGATGTGCACCACCGCATTATGGATGCCATAGCGACAATGTCGGTAAAGCTTTGGGACGGTGTTAATGTTACAGTGCCTTATGACGACTTTGCCGCAGCTTCAAAAATCCTATCTGAAGCTCCCGGTATAAACCGACTCGGCAAAACCGGCGCCCCCAATTCACTTGTATTTGAAGCTGCAAACCTCAAACCTGGAGATACTACTCCAATCAAGGAACTTGGATATGGCTATACGGTTGAGTTTGACATTGATGCTGTACCCGAGGAAAAAGGCACTATTTTGCTATCATCTCCAGAATCAACCTTCTACCTGAGCGATCCGGTTAAAGGGCTCTTCGGATTTGCACGTGACGGCTATCTAAACACTTTCAATTTCCGCCCATATCCGGGAGAAAAGCTGCATATCAAAATCACCGGAGACAACAAGAGCACAGACCTGTGGGTAAACGGCAAGAAATATGAGAGCCTTGACAAGCAGACACAATGGCACAACGAAGGCAAAAACAAGATGTACTACCTGCGCACTCTCATGTTCCCGCTTGAAAAAGCCGGCAACTTCAAGAGCAGGGTTACCAACCTCAAGGCTTACAACTATATAGCCGAATAAAAAAACTATCTAAATGTATCGCGGGGATGCCTGAACGGATGGCATCCCCGCGATACATGTTTTTCCTATCTTGCTTTACTTATAGCAACTCTATTCCGGCGGCTTTGCATGCTTCTATCTGCTCTTCCGGCCAGATACTTGCCTGCACTTCACCGATATGCGCTTTTTGCAAAAGGAACATGCACAATCGGCTTTGCCCTATTCCTCCACCAATGGAGTATGGCAACTCACCGGCAAGCAGCGCCTTGTGGAAAGAAAGGTTCTTCCGGTCAGTGCATCCACGTATTTCAAGCTGGCGCTCAAGAGATTCTGGGCTAACCCTTATGCCCATGGAAGAGAGCTCGAAACATCTGTCGAGCACCTTGTCATACAGCACAATATCACCGTTAAGCCCATTATAGCCATCCGAGTTAGGAGTAATCCAGTCATCGTAATCCGGAGCCCTGCCATCATGCGGCTCACCATTACTTAAGGGCGCCCCAATACCTATAATAAATATAGCCCCGTGCTCACGTGCCGCAGCGCTTTCACGTTCGGTAGCGCTCATGCCGGGATACTTCTGCAGCAGTTCCTCGGCATGGATAAAGGTTATCTCCTCAGGCAAACGTGGGGTAATGTGCGGGAAATGGCGATAAACCGTCAGCTCCGTCTCCCGGACAGCCTTGTAGATTTTACGCACGGTATCTTTCAGGAAATCCAGATTCCTGTCACTCTCATTAATAGTACGCTCCCAGTCCCACTGGTCCACATACAGCGAATGCAAATTGTCAAGGTCCTCGTCCGCACGGATTGCGTTCATGTCAGTATAAAGTCCGAATCCGGGCGCAATATCGTATGCACCGAGTTTCACACGCTTCCACTTCGCAAGTGAATGCACAACCTCAGCGCGGCGGTCACCTAAAGTTTTTACAGGGAAACTAACCGCNNCGCTCTTTCAATACCGTTCAGGTCATCATTAAGACCTGTGCCGCTCAGCACAAATAACGGTGCGGTGACACGCCTAAGGTTTAGAGCTTCGGCAATCCTTTGCTGAAACTCATCTTTTATCATTTTGATTGCCACCTCCGTTGTTTCCGGCAGCAACTTGCGTTTGTAGCGTTTTGGTAGTATAAGTGCCATATTTTCTTTTCTATTGACAGGTTCGTGCCGCAAATATATAGCTTTTTGCCTACAATAGAAAACAGGTAACTGACAAACTGTTTAAAAAAACGGATTTTATGCCCTGCGGAGATTGCGGCGCGCTTCCGGACATTTGATGCGGATTCCATTCACCTTAATCTGGCGAGGCTTTCCTCCTGCCGCAGTAATTGCCTGCGCTACAGTCATTTTTACCTTATGTGGCTTCGTTTTAACCATGACAGGGGCAACCGGCGTAACATCGCAACTCACCGGAACGGCATCGTCATTCTCACAAAGTGTCGGTTCTTCAGGTACTTCTGTATTTTCCCCATTTTCCGTGGATGCAACCGTCATAATCTCGCTGCCCGGTTGACCGGTATCCACCGGCACAGGAGCTTCGGAAAGAGTACCAGAAAGAGCAGGTTTTTTCTTGGACACATTTTTCTCTTTACGCTGCTTTGCAATACCGGAAGAGGCACTTTTCTTTGCCGCACGCTCCTCCCTTATGCGTGCTTTCTCATCAATTTCATATCGTATGAAATCAAAAGCCATACGCGCAATAGGCTGCATATCAATAATGTGCCCTGTTGCTGCATACTCTATTACCGCATCAAAGACCTCCCTGCGTATTTCTACCGGATATTCTCGAAGAACTGTGTGCCATTTAAGGCTGAAAGTGAAATTTCTCATAGCTTTAATATATTATTGTGTGTGTTAATGAAATGAATTATCAACCGCAAAGGTAATACACCAATTTCAATTTGACAAACAAATCACGCATTTTTATCATAAAAATTTCACTTCGCTCATTTTTAGTCCTTAATTTCAATCGATTAATTACCTTTAGCAACATCCATTAACATTTGAGGCTATTTATTCATTAATTTTTGCTAAATAACTCTTGCTTTTGCGACCCTTTTCAGCATTTGCAGCGTTCTAACACCGAACAAACAAAAAAACTAACTAAAACACAATTATTATTATGAACACAGCTCCACTTCAGGGCATCAAGGTAGTAGATTTTACCGAGGTGCAGTCAGGACCATCATGTACACAAATGCTTGCGTGACTTGGTGCAGATGTAATCAAAATTGAACGTCCCGGTGTAGGTGACGCAACACGTAAAGAACTTCAGTTCAACCCCAACCTACCCAGCTATTATTATTTACAGTTAAACTCTGACAAAAAGTCACTTACACTTGACGCCAAGACACCTGACGGCAAAGAAATTCTGACTAAACTGATTCAGGAGTGTGACATATTCGTAGAAAACCTCCACCCGGGTGCAATGGATAAGCTCGGTTTCAGCTGGGAAGTTGTACACAAGCTGAATCCTAAATGTATCTACGGCACAATCAAAGGTTTCCCCCTTTCTTCAAAATACAGCAACCTTAAGGCATACGAGCCTATCGCACAGGTAACTGCCGCTGCCGCTTCTACAACCGGATGGTTTGATGGCGACTATAACATCCCTACACAGAGCGGCGCTGCGCTCGGTGACTCAAATACCGGCATGCACCTTCTTATCGGTCTTCTCGCAGCGCTCCAGCAGCGTAATAAAACCGGCGAAGGTTGCTACGTTTACCAGTCAATGCACAACGCTTGCCTTAACCTCTGCCGTATCAAGACCCGTGACCAGCTTACACTCGACAAGATCGGTTATCTTACCCAGTTCCCGCAGTATCCCAACGGCAAGTTCGGTGACTGTGTTCCCCGTGCCGGTAACATCGAAGGCGGTGGCGTTCTCGGATGGACCTATAAGTGTAAGCCCGCAGGCGATATGGATTCGGCTGTCGATGCCAACAACTATGTCTACATCATTCTCCAGCGCGGTGCCAAAGACTTCGAGGCAGCATGTAAGGCTATGGGATTTGAAGACTGGCTCACCAACCCCGACTTCAACACAGCCGATGCCCGCGACCGTCACAAACAGGA
The DNA here is from genome assembly GCA_001701115.1 of Bacteroidales bacterium GP2. Lineage (GTDB taxonomy): Bacteria > Bacteroidota > Bacteroidia > Bacteroidales > Muribaculaceae > Paramuribaculum. The sequence goes on along the minus strand of DAAJ01000061.1, from coordinate 933 downwards.
AATCTATGCACGTATCGGTGCCTGGACTGCCGACAAGACCAAGTTTGAGGTCACAGCTATTCTCGGCCCGGCCGGAGTGCCTGTAGGTCCTGTGCTCTCCACCAAGGAGATTATGAGCGATGAGACCCTCTATGACGGCAATACTCTCGTCAGAATCAATCAGGGTGGTGAAATCGGTGAATTCGTGACCGTAGGATGTCCGTTCACCATGTCAAACTATCAGCCGACCTATGGTCCGGCTCCTACCCTCGGCGGCAACACCGACGAAATCCTGAAGTCTCTCGGATATACCGAAGATCAGATTCAGTCTTTTGCCAAGAACGGTACTACCGCTCCTCTCGCCGACGGAAAGATGTAAACACCAACCCTCTCAAACTCATTAATCATGACTACAACTGATACAAACACACAAAAAGCCACCGCGCCTAAATTTCCCGAGCAGGTGACAGGTATGTATATTCTTGCCGAGTCTCTGCGCCGTCTGGGCCTGATGGATGTATATGGTCTGGTAGGAATACCGGTAACCGAGGCCGCCTATGCCATGCAGAAGATAGGCATCAACTACTATGGTTTCCGTTTCGAGCAGCAGGCAGGTATGGCCGCCGCCACCCACGGATTCCTCACCAAGCAGCCCGGTGTATTGCTCACCGTGTCTTCGCTGGGCTTCCTCAACGGTCTTACCGCTACAGCCAACGCTACCGTCAACTGCTATCCTATGATTCAGATTTCGGGTGCCTCCGACCCCACTATGGTTGATATGAATGTGGGCACCTATGAGCAGCTTGACCAGCTCAACACCGCCCGTCCTCTCGTGAAGGCTGCCTTCCGTTGCTCTTATGCCAAGGATATCCCCGCAGCTGTCGCACGTGCTTATCGTGCAGCCGTCAGCGGTCGCCCCGGTGGTGTGTCATGATGGTCGAACGGCAGCTGAGG